>CAIUTG010000190.1 GCA_903902035.1 uncultured Curvibacter sp.
CACACCGTGGTGCTCAACAAGCTGCGCCAGTTGCAGGATTTGGGTCACACAGTCATCTTCCTGATCGGCGACTTTACCAGCATGATCGGCGACCCCTCGGGCCGCAACACCACCCGTCCGCCTCTCACGGCCGAGCAAATCAAGCTCAATGCCGAAACCTATTACCGCCAAGCCAGCCTGGTGCTGGACCCCGCCAAAACCGAAGTCCGTTACAACAGCGAGTGGTGCGACCCCCTGGGCGCACGCGGCATGATCCAGCTTTCAGCCAAATACACCGTGGCCCGCATGATGGAGCGGGACGACTTTCACAAACGCTTCACCAGCGGCCAATCCATCAGCGTGCATGAATTTTTGTACCCCCTCATGCAGGGCTATGACTCGGTGGCACTCAAAAGCGACCTGGAACTGGGCGGCACCGACCAAAAATTCAACCTGTTGATGGGCCGTCACCTGCAACAAGAGTTTGGCCAGGAGCCCCAGTGCATCTTGACCATGCCCTTGCTGGAAGGCCTGGACGGCGTGGACAAAATGTCCAAAAGCAAAAACAACTACATCGGCATCAGCGAAGATGCCAACACCATGTTCGCCAAGGTGTTGTCCATCTCCGATGTGCTCATGTGGCGCTGGTACACGCTCTTGTCCTTCCAGTCAGAGGCCGCCATTGCGGCGCTCAAGGCCGAGGTTGAAGCCGGCCGCAACCCCAAAGACGCCAAGGTGGCCTTGGCCAAAGAAATCACGACCCGCTTTCACAGTGCCGCCGCCGCCGATGCCGCCGAGCAAGACTTCATCAACCGCAGCAAAGGCGGCGTGCCCGATGTCTTGCCCCAGGTTCAGCTCAGCGGTGCGCCCCTGGGCATTGCGGCCCTGCTCAAAGCTGCGGGCCTGGCCCCCTCCACCAGCGAAGCCTCGCGCCTGATTGAAGGCGGCGGTGTGCGCGTGGACTCCAGCGTGGTCAGCGACAAGGGCCTCAAGCTCGCGGCGGGCAGCTATGTGGTGCAGGTTGGCAAGCGCAAGTTTGCCCAGGTTCATTTGGCCTGAGCCCCTTGGCCCCGTGGCTACAATTGTCAGAATAAACATGAATCAAGACAATTCTCCAAAGCCGGTCCCTGCGCCGAAGGCGGTGCCGGTCAGCGTGGTCGTGATGGCCGCTGGCAAAGGCACCCGCATGAAGAGCGAGCGCCCCAAGGTGTTGCACCGCATTGCAGGGCGCGCCATGCTCAGTCATGTGTTGGGCACGGTCGAGCAATTGACGGCCGCCAACGACTTGCAAAAAGTGGTGGTCATCACCGGGCACGGTGCAGAAGTTGTCGAGGCCCATCTGGCAAGCCCCAACGGACCCGCCAACTTGCCCCTTGAGTTCGCCAGGCAAATGCCCCAACTCGGCACCGGCCACGCGGTGCAACAGGCCGTGCCGTACCTGCCCGATGATGGCGTGGTCGTCATCCTGAATGGCGATGTTCCCTTGATCCAGGCCGACACCGTGCAAGCCTTGATTCAAGCCTCGGCGGGGCAACACCTGGCCTTGCTCACCGTCCAATTGGCTGACCCCACGGGCTATGGCCGCATCGTGCGCCAAGGCGCTGCGGCGCAGGGGGCCGTTTTGGCCATCGTCGAACACAAAGACGCCACGCCCGAACAACGCGCCATCCAAGAAATCTACACCGGCATCATGGCCGCCCCGGCAAAGTGGCTCAAAAAAGCAGTCTCCCAGCTTCAAAACAGCAACAGCCAAGGCGAGTTTTACCTGACCGACATCGTGGCCATGGCCGTGGCCGAAGGCTTGCCGGTGGTGGGCCAAATCACCACCGATGAAGTGCAGGTCGCGGGCGTCAACAGCCCCGTGCAATTGGCCGAACTCGAACGCGCCTTTCAGCAACGCCAAGCCGCCGCTTTCATGGAAGCGGGCGTGCGCTTGGCCGACCCCGCGCGCTTTGATGTGCGCGGCCAACTGCAATGCGGCTCGGACGTTGAAGTGGATGTGAACTGCATCTTTGACGGTCAGGTTCGCTTGGGCAACCGCGTGCGCATCGGTGCCAACTGCTTCATCGCCAATGTGCAAATTGCCGACGACGCGGTCATCCACCCCTTCACCCACATCGATGGCGAAAAACCCGGCGTCGTCGTCGGGGAGGGCGCTTTGATTGGCCCCTTTGCCAGGCTGCGGCCCGGCGCCGTGCTCGGGGCCGAAGTCCACATTGGCAACTTTGTCGAAGTCAAAAATTCCACCCTGGCCCAAGGGGCCAAGGCCAACCACCTGGCCTACCTGGGCGACGCCACCGTGGGCGAGCGCGTCAACTACGGCGCGGGCAGCATCACCGCCAACTACGACGGGGCCAACAAACACCGCACCGTCATCGAGGCCGATGTCCATGTCGGCTCCAACAGCGTCTTGGTGGCCCCCATCACCCTGGGCGCGGGTGGCACCGTGGGCGCGGGCTCGGTGGTCTCCAAAGACACCCCGGCGGGCGCTTTGACCGTCACCCGGGCGCGCCAAACCAGCTTGGTCAATTGGACACGTCCGGCCAAGGCAACACCCGTCAAAACGAAAAAATAAGGTTTTCCTATGTGTGGCATCGTCGCCGCGGTCTCTGACCGCAACATCGTCCCCATCCTGGTGCAAGGCTTGCAGCGCTTGGAATATCGGGGTTATGACTCCTGCGGCGTCGCGGTTTGGCAAGGCGGTTTGAAGCGGGGTCGCAGCACCGCCCGTGTGGCCGAGCTCACACAGGAATTACAAGCCGATGGCATTCAAGGCGGCACCGGCATTGCCCACACCCGTTGGGCCACCCACGGCGTGCCTGCCGTCAAAAATGCCCACCCCCATTTCAGCCACGGCCCCAAAGCCTTGGCTTCAGACGCGGCCCGCGTGGCCCTGGTGCACAACGGCATCATCGAAAACCACGACGAACTGCGCGCCCAGCTCCAGGCCCAAGGCTATGTGTTCGACAGCCAGACCGACACCGAAGTCATCGTCCACCTGATCGACAGCGTTTATGAATCGCAGGCCAAAGGCGACCTGCTCCAAGCCGTGCAACTGGCGGTGCAGCAACTGCATGGCGCTTATGCCATTGCCGTTTTTCATAAAAACGAACCCCAACGCGTGGTGGGTGCCCGTGCGGGTTCTCCATTGATTTTGGGCGTCGGCTCTGAGCAACTGGGCGCCAAGCACGAAAACTTCCTGGCCAGCGACGCCATGGCCCTGGCCGGCGTGACCGACCAAATCGTTTACCTCGAAGAAGGCGATGTGGTCGACTTGCAGGTCAATGCCTACACGGTTTATGGCCGCACCACCACTGAGGCAACGTCCGCCCCTACAACGGTTTTTGCCAAGGTCGAGCGCCCCGTTCGCACCGTGCAGGCCCACAGCGGCGCGGCCGACTTGGGGCCTTATCGCCACTACATGCAAAAGGAAATTTTCGAGCAACCCCGCGCCATTGCCGACACCCTGGAAGGCGTCGAGGCCATCGTGCCCGAGTTGTTTGACCCCCTTTCAGGCCCGGCCAAAGCCGCCCAGGTTTTCAAAGACATTGACTCGGTGTTGATCCTGGCTTGCGGCACCAGCTACTACAGCGGTTGCGCCGCCAAATACTGGTTGGAGTCCATCGCCAAAATCCCCACCCAGGTGGAAATTGCCAGCGAATACCGCTACCGCGAATCCGTGCCCAACCCGCGCACCTTGGTCGTCACCATCACCCAATCCGGCGAAACCGCCGACACCCTGGCCGCCTTGCGCCACGCCCAAAGCCTGGGCATGGCGCACACCCTGACCATTTGCAATGTCGCCACCAGCGCCATGGTGCGCGAGTGCGAACTGGCTTACATCACCCGCGCGGGCGCAGAAATTGGCGTGGCCTCCACCAAGGCTTTCAGCACCCAACTCGCGGGTCTGTTTTTGTTGACCTTGGCCCTCGCCAAAACCCGAGGCCTGCTCAGCGCTACCCAAGAAGCCCAGCACCTCAAAGACCTGCGCCACCTGCCCGCCGCCCTGCAATCGGTGCTGGCGCTGGAGCCCCAGCTCATCGCCTGGGCCGAAGAATTTGCCCGCAAAGAAAACGCCCTGTTCCTGGGCCGGGGCCTGCACTACCCCATCGCCCTGGAAGGCGCGCTCAAGCTCAAAGAAATCACCTACATCCACGCCGAAGCCTATGCGGCGGGTGAACTCAAGCACGGTCCCTTGGCTCTCGTCACCAGCGACATGCCGGTGGTGGCCGTGGCCCCCAATGACGCGCTGATTGAAAAACTCAAAAGCAATCTGCAAGAAGTCCGCGCCCGGGGCGGCGTGCTCTATGTGCTGGCCGACGGCGACTCCCGCCTGCAGGCCAGCGAAGGTGTCAACCTCATTCGCCTGCCCGAACACTACGGCGCACTCTCACCCATCCTGCACGTCGTGCCGCTGCAACTGCTGGCCTACCACACCGCTTGCGCGCGTGGCACCGATGTGGACAAGCCCCGCAACTTGGCAAAGTCGGTGACAGTGGAATAGTTTCCCTGTCTCCACCCTTCACGCTTCTGTCACATGACGGGCAGAAAATTGTCATAGAGTAAAAAAAATCACCCTTTTGAAAAGGTTCTGTTCTTTTACTGGCGGATTCAAGTACGAGATGCAACAAAGATGAACCCGGTACTGGGTGGCTGAGGATGCCAAGGCATCATGGCCGCTTAAACCGCCAAGTCGAAGTTGCCCGATGTACAAGC
>CAIUTG010000191.1 GCA_903902035.1 uncultured Curvibacter sp.
TGAGCTCAAACAAACCTACGCCAAGGAAGGCCAACTGCTGGGCTACAAGGCTGGACGTTATGCCCATGCCCGCCAATTCAAACGCATGCGCAAAGTCATCAAACGCCAGCGCACCATCGTTGGAAGGCTGCAGCGCGAGGTAGCTCGCAAGATGACCACGCTCAGCCAAGCGGTGCAAGAAACCTTGGGCCAGACATTGGACAAGGCCAAACGTTTGGTCATGCAGGCGGCCAGTCGCAAGGCAGTGGACAACCTTGCCAAGCTCTACAGCTGGCACGCGCCAGAGGTGGAGTGCATCTCCAAGGGCAAGAGCCGCAACCCGTACGAGTTCGGCGTCAAGGTGGGCTTAGCGATGACGCTCAAGGGCAATTTGATCGTGGGAGCCAGGAGCTTTCCAGGTAACCCGTATGACGGGCACACCATGCACGAGCAAATTGAGCAGAGTGCCATCCTGATGCAAGGCTTGGGCGTCAAGCCCGAGGTGGTGTATGCCGACCTGGGCTACCGAGGCGTGGACAAGGACAACCCCCAGATCGAGATCAAACACCGGGGCAAGGACAAGAGACTGACGGATGAGGAGCGCAGATTGCTCAAGCGCCGCCAGGCGATTGAGCCGATCATCGGGCACCTGAAAGCAGACCACCGAATGGACCGCTGCCACCTCAAGGGCTCAGAGGGCGATGCGCTGCATGCGGTGCTGTGTGCAGCGGGCTACAACATTCGCTGGCTGCTGCGAATGATCATCAAGAAAGGCCTGGGCCTTTTGTTGTGCCTGTTACAGGCGAGTGGTTTGGCGGGATGGTTGGAGAAATTGGCCGAAATCTTTGGTCGACACCGACTGCAAAATTCAGATCAGCGCTGGGCGCTGGCTTGAAATGAATTTTGCAGGGCCGACTATTTACAACCCACTTTCCTCCATCCAGCCAAGGAATCCCCTCCATCCATTATTTGTAACTTAAAGACGCCCTTGGGAAATAAAGAGCTGTATTTAAGAATCGAAGAAATAAAACCCATCGGCAGCACGCCTTTGGTCATGGCAATTTTGACCGATGTGACTGAATTGCGCCAATCGCAAACGCAACGCGACCGCGCTTTGCAATTTTTATCGCATGACATGCGTACACCCATTGCCTCGATCATGGCGGTGACTCAAGGCTTGCAAGAGCGAGAAACCGCCAAACATAAAATCAATCAGCACACCAAAACTTTGTTGCAGATGATGGAGGACTTCATTCTCACGGTCAAACTCGAAACCATGGCCGAGCATTTTGAAAATCAACTTCTGGATAACCTCTTAGACGATGCCATCGAGCAGTCTGCCGACTTGGCCTATCAAAGACAGGTGAGATTGGTGACGGAATCAGATTCCGAGGGGGTATTCGTCAACGCCGACTCCCGCTTAATTGTCCGGATGCTGATGAATTTGATATTCAATGCCGTTAAATTCAGCCCCAAAGGGAGTGAAGTCACGGTTCGTCAGGAAGTTCATGCCATGACATCAGATGACATCCAACGTCACCAAGTCGAACTGCTGATTTCAAATTGGGTCAATACAACAGAACACGAAACTGCAAACCATGAAATCGAGAAGACCTTGGGCAAAGGGTTTGGTTTGGGCTTGGCCTTCGTAGACACAGTGGTGAAACGCCATCGAGGCAGCATTGAGCGCTTTATTCCAAAGCAAGGGCTCGCTAGAGTCAGGATCACCCTACCCTGCGAGGTTTTCGACAATCAATGAATTTAATCGCCCCCCTTAGAGGTTGTTGGAGAGCTTCAAGACTTTGCCACGCAGTGGGTGTGGCACGTTAGGGCCGACCGCAACACAGTTGCGGCGTTTTGCTTTTATCAAAAGCAGCTACCACCGTTTTTTCTGACCCGACTTGCGCTGCGCCGCCTTGGCCTGCGCAAAGGCTTCTTTGCGCACGGCGCGCTCGGCGTCGAGTTCTTCGCCCAAAGCCAGCCATTGGGCAAACTCTTGAGGCGTTTCCAGGGAGACCCGGCCCAAGGCACCCGAACGAAAATCATGGATCGCCGCTTCCGCCGCTTTTTGCAGATCCACCCGACCTCCCGACAACAAACCGCCCCGGCTTTTGCCAATGCGGGCCAACAGCGCTTCTTCGTCCCACTGGTTGGGGTCGGACGCTTCTTTGCCGTCCTGACCCAGCTTGTAGCGGCTTTGCAGGGACTGCGGGTAATGGGTTTTCAAGTAATCCAGCATCACCAACGCCACTTCGATGTCGTCAAAGGCGTTGCGACCGATGGCGCCACTGGCGGCCAAGTTGAAGCCGGTTTGAGCGACGATGATGCGCGGCCACAAGACACCGGGGGTGTCGTAAAGATAGAAGGCGTCGGTCAGGGCGTAACGCATTTCCTGTTTGGTCACCCCGGCTTCATCGGCGGCTTTGGCGGCGGTTTTGCCAACCATGCGGTTGAGCAAGGTGCTTTTGCCCACATTGGGAATGCCGCAAATGAGCACCCGCATGGGTTTGGTCAGGCTTTCGCCACGGGTGGGGGCCAGGCGGCGACAGGCCTCCAGCAAGGTTTTGACCGGCGCTTGGTGCTTGGCATCCAGCGCAATGGCATGGGTCTGGTCTTGTGTCTGGTAATGTGCCAACCAGGCCTCGGTTTGCAGCGGGTCGGCCAGGTCTTGTTTGCTCAGGAGTTTGAGCTTGGGTTTGGCCTGGGTCAGCTCGGCCAACATGGGGTTGGCGCTCGAACCCGGCAAACGGGCATCGAGCATTTCTATCACCACATCCACCGCCTTGACCCGCTCGGCAATGGCCTGCCGCGTCAGGTGCATGTGCCCTGGGAACCACTGAATCGCCATGTTCAACGCCTCAATCTCAAAGACTCAATCGTGCTGCAGACACATAGTCTTGCCGAAAATCTTCAAAGGACTGGTGATCTGCCAATTCGATGGCCCTTTGGTCGTGCAATGACTTCTGGCTTAGCGCGGTGAAACGGGCCTGCTGTTGCAGACTCCAGGGCAAGGCCATGAGGCGTGCTTGGGTTTGCGCCGATTGAAATAGACCAAAGCTCAAGAAGCTGTTGTCGTGGTCTTTTTTCATGGCCGCCAAGACCCGCGCCGAAGGCGTGAGTTCGGGGTTGGCCAGCCTTTGCACCGCCTCATCCAGGGCATGGCTGTAGTCTTGGCTGCAATGCGCCGCGTCCAAGGCCAAGGCCACCGGACGACACTGGGCCAGAATTTCGGCGCCCCAGCTTTGCAAAGACACCGCCTCCCCTTCGCGCTTCAGCAGAAGGCCCGGTTGCCGCCCCAACGAAGCGGTTTGGTGTTGGTTGTATTGAATTTCTGCAAACTCGGTGGGCGAATCCACCGGGCTGTCGGCCAACAGGCAGTGGAGCAAGAAGACATCCAAAAAGCGCATGGTTTGGGCATGGATACCTACCGTTTCAAAAGGGTCCAGGTCCATCAGTCGAACCTCCACATACTCCACCCCACGCTCCCGCAATGCGTGCAAAGGGCGTTCGCCGGTGTGGATGGTGCGTTTGGGTCGAATGGTGCCGTAAAACTCGTTTTCGATTTGCAGCAAGGTGTCGGAGAGCTGGCTGTAATCCCCGCCCGGGTTGCGAATACCAATGGCCGCATAGGCAGGATAAGAACGGGTCAACGCCTCGTGCAAAGAAGCCGCATAACCTTCCAAGCTGTTGTAGCTCACGGCCAGGCTGGCTTGCGCATCACTTTGGTAGCCCAATCGCCCCATGCGCAAGGAGGTGGCGTGGGGCAGGTAGAGCGCCTTGGGGCCGAGCTTTTGCAAACCATGATTGCGCCCATTGACAAAAGTGGGGGACAAGGCCGGTGAGGCGCCAAACAAGTACAAAAGCAAAAAGGCACGTCGGCGGAAATTGCGGATCAAGCCAAAATAGTCTTCGCTCGACACGCCTGGCATGGACCAGTTGTAGTGAATGCCCGAAATGGTTTGCATGCGCCGCCCATAGCGATGCCCCAGGCCCATGCGGTAAATGCTTTTGGCCCGCCCCACATGGGACGAACCATAACGACCGATCGGAATGGTCTCATCCGCAGGCAAGTCACACGGCATGCTCGACACCCAAAGCATTTCCTTGCCTTGCTCGGCCAAGGTGCGGTAGACGAACTGGTGCAGTTGCACCAATTCATCCACGCAGTCTTCCAGGCGGGCATGGGCCGCCGTCACCAGCTCGACCTGGGACTCACTGAAATCGGTGGTGATGGCGGGATGCGTCAAAGCCGACCCCAGGGCCAGGGGGTGGGGGGTCAGTGCCAACTGGCCATCGGGCAGTGCACGCAGACTTTCTTTTTCGACGCCACGGCGAATTCCCCCTAATCGAGCAGGGGTGAGCGCAGCCAGGCGGGTATTTGAATGGGGCATGGGGATGTCTGAAATTTGCTGGAAGTGTAAAAGGACCACAAGACACTTGCGTGAGCAGGTGTTACATGGCCTTAAAACTCAAACGCTTTTTAGCGACCCAAGCGCCACAAACTGGTCAATTCGGCCGAACGGGCAGCATGAAGAGGGTCTTGGGGGTCCATGGCCTTGGGGTGTTTGGCAGGGGTGTCAATGCGCCCCAAAACCTGCAAGCCCCCTGCTTCAATCCACCCAAGCAAGGTTTCTCGGGTCCGCAAACCCAGGTGTTCGGCCAGGTCGGACAAGATCAACCAGGCTTCCCCGCCGGGACTCAAATGGGGTTTGACCTGGGCCAAAAATCCCTGGAGCATCTGGCTGTTGAGGTCATAGACCGTCGCCTCAATGGGGGCGCTGGGCTTGCCTGGCAGCCAAGGGGGGTTGCAAACAATCAAATCGGCCTGCAAAGGGGCCTGTGAAGGGGCCGTGCCAGATTCCGACTTTGGGAACAGATCGGCGGCTTGCAATTTCACCGCATCGGCGCAGCCCAAGCGCTGCAGGTTCTCAGCGGCGCAAGCCAAGGCACGTGGGTCGAGGTCGGTGGCGATGATGTGTTTGACGCCCCGTTTGACCAACAAGGCCGACAAGACCCCGGTGCCCACACCGATGTCAAAAGCCCGCAGCGAATCGGCTCCTGTGGGCAAGGGCGGCAAGGGGGCTTGGGCCACCAAATCGATGTACTCGCCCCGAATGGGCGAAAACACCCCGTAGTGGGGGTGGATGCGGTTGCGAGGGGCACTGCCCAGCGCGGGGATTTCAACGCCTTGGCGACGCCACTCAAACGCACCAATCAGCCCTTGCAGTTCACGCAAGGAAAGCAGGTGTTCCGCATTGGGGCTGGGGGGGGTGGCGTCGCTGGAGGGTCCCCAGGCCTGCTGCACGGCGGCCTGGATGTCCGGCGCACGGCGCAAAGGGATGACGTAGTCCGCATTCAGTGGCACCAGCAGACGGCCCAAAATTTGCGCCCGCTGTGCGATGGCCTGACGGTGCAAATGAAAAGCATGCGGAAAACTGGTCGCAGGCAGGGGTTTTTTACCCGTTTTTTTAGGCTTGGCAGCACGCGCTGCCAAGCGCCGGCCCATGGCCTGCATCAGGAGTTTGGCGTTTTGAAAATCGCCCTGCCAAATCAAGGCCACGCCCGCTGCGGCCAGGCGCAACGCGCTATCTGCGGTCAGGGTGTCATCGGCCAGTTGAAATCGGCTTGGCAAGGCCGCACCGGATTCGGAATGCCAAATGGAGCGGTGTTCATGGCCTTGCACGTCTTGCCAAACCAAGTACTCAGGCGCTTGATGGGTGGCGGGTCGGGTGATGGGCGCGTTCAAAGATCGCGTTTCAGTCGAATTTCTTCGATGCGGATGCTGCCCACAGGCACGGTTTTGGCGGTGTTGAGCTCGCGTTTAAAACCGGCCATTTCCAAGAATCGCAGCGCGCGCTCATTTTGCAAAGGTGCCCACACCGTCACATTGGTGCAGCCTTCCTCGTCAAGTCCTTCACGGGCGGCATCCCACAGTGCCACGCCGATGCCCTTGTCCCAGTGACTGGGCAGGACGTAAATGGCCCAAATTTCCCCGGTCGTGGGGCGCGACTTGGGGTCACGCGAGCGATCAAAGCCGACAAAACCAACCACTTTGCCCTCTTCCATGGCCACCTGCACCTGGGGCTCGCAGTACTCAATGGCTTCACGCCATTGCGCCACGCGCTTGTCGGCAGTCATGCTTTTTAAAACATCATCGGGGACCAGGCCACGAAAAGCAGCTTGGGCGGTTTGGGCGTGAATTTCTGAAACGATTTTGGCGTCCCGCAAGGTGGCCGGGCGAATCTCAACAGTGGTCAATGTGCTCATTTAAACTTATTTTTGTGAACGATCTAACCCTCCATTGTCGCAGATAGGCCAAATCCCGAGTTGGGCACCCTGATTTTGCCAAGTGCCCGGCCTCAATCCCCGCAGTGTTTTTTGTCAAGCAAGGGGTCACACAAGCGCACCCGCCCCACCCAGTCCACCAACACCACCCGCTCTTGCGGCGTGTCGGGTGATGACCACCACAATTTGCCTGTGGGCATGGCGTTGAAGCGGCTGGAAATGCGTTGCGAAAACCCCTTGGCTGAAAAAGCGAAAAAAGCCCCGCCTTTGGTGCTGTTCTTAAAAGAACCCGTGGTGCGACTGTCCTGCACCAAACGCGGACTCAAGGGGGGTGAGCGACTGAACTCCTGGGCACCGGCATGCACATGCCAACCCGACACCCAACCCAGCCCGGGGTCCAGCGGCTCGACCAGGACTTCCTGGCGCCCGTGCACCGCTTCGGCTCGGGCCAGGGTCAAACTGGCGGCAAGTTCGGTGGCAGCGCCACTCATCAATTGGTTGATCCAAAAACGCTGCCAACTCACCGCCCCGACCGAGGCCAAAAAACCCATGAGCGCCAAAACCACGAGCAACTCAACCAAGGTCAAGCCCCGCTCCATCGACTTCATTGCCAACAAGCGCTGCCCCACCGGGCGTCGGCCATGACACAGGCCGGGCGGCCCTGGCTGTCCAGGCTCATCTCGACCCAGTCGCTGTTCGGATCAAGCGCCTGAGCAAACACCTCAATGCAGGCACTCACCGTCGGCGCGCTGTTTTTGCCGCCCACCGCCCCACTGCCGTTCGGACAGGCCCGGGCCCCCACCTCGCACGCCGGTGACTCCCCTGCCGGGGCAGCGGGCAACAGACGGTAAGTCAAGCGTTCGCTCTTGAACCGCTCTTGCGCCTGCATTTCCAACATCACCTGGGTTTGGCAACGCATGCGCTTGGCACGTGACACGTAGTGGAGGTAGTTGGGGTAAACCAAAGCCACCAGCACCCCCAGAATGGCCACCACCACCATCAACTCCACCAGGGTAAAACCTGGGTTGCCGACACCCAGCTCACGCCAACTGAGTCGCCCACAAAGCCGCGCTGGCGAGGGCGTTGCCCCGGTTCCGTCGGTCGAAGCAAGCGCTGCCTGACAGCGCCAGCGGTTGGGCAAAGCCGTTGGCATCCGGGGTGCCTGGTACTGCCAAGGACTTTGCGGCCCCCGCGTGGTGTCGGCACAAGGCGTTTGCACAGCAGGCCCGGGTTTGTCCAACACCACCTGCAACCAGGTCTGGGTCGCGGGGTTGAGGCCAAAACCGACGGCCGTGATCACCCATCCGGCGCGGGCTTGCTCGGCCGCCAAGGGAATCAAAGGCGCCCACTCCACCACATAGCGTGGTGGCTGCACCGGCAGCGCTGTCTGGCTCGGTGGCACCACCCCGCCCTGCGTGACGGCCCCCCAAGCCGCGCCGGTGAACTGGCCGTAGGCCACGGTCCGGTTTTGCGCCGCTTGACCCACTTCGGTTCGCAACCAAGGGCTGGCCTGACGCCAGGCCTGACCCGGGTGGGCGGCATCAAAGCAAACCCCCACGGATTGACCTTGACCACACACGGCTGCGCCCGGACGGGTGTTGGCCAAAAATTCAGCCGCGACAAAATCACAATGCCGTTTGGAGGCCTCCCCGTTGGCGGGGTCGGTGCGCAAGCCCATGACATCCCACTCCGCATCCAGCAAAGCGGCCTCGGCGGCTTCAAAAGACACCGCCAAATCGCGTTCACCTTGCGACAAACGCTCGCCCCACAGCGCATATCGGGCGGCCCCCAGGGTCATCAAAGCCATGACCGACAACACCATCATGACCGAGAGCAAGGTCATGGGGTCAGCCGGGCTCAGTGGCCAAGGGGTTGCGCAAACTCACCGTGAAGGCCAACACACGGCGCAAGCGGCCATCGTCGGGTGGGGTGAAATGGGCCCCGGGGTCTTCACTGTCGGTGCGGGTGTAGTCGCTGCCCAAAGGGGTCAAGGAGGGGGTCGCCTGGGCCTTGGCCGTCCCACCCAGGCCCCCTGTAAACACCCGGTTTGGTGAGCGCAAGACCAGACCAAATCGAACCGCCAACAGCGTGGGCCACAGCCCTTGCTGCGCCACTTGCAGGGACGTCAACCAGCGCAGCCCAGCGCTGCCTGGCCCAGGCGCCACCGCCAGCATGAGCTGAAACACCTCGACCCCACGCGCCAACGGCCGCACCACCCAATTGGCAACGACGGGGCTGTCGGAGCCCTCGCTGCCCCCAACGACATTCAAATACCGACAACTCAATTCGGGCTCCCCCCCGGTGTTGCTGCCCCCCCACGACCCCAAAAGCCACCCAGGGCCGGTAGCGCCAGGCTGAGGCCGCTGAGGTGGGCGGGTCGTTCTGTCCCACGCAATTGCCCATGCCGCTGTCAGCGGCCCCTTTGGGGTCGTTCATGCTCTGAAAGCGCAGCATCAACACATCGTTGTTCAAATAACGGTTTTTGGCGTTGTTTTGGTGCTGCAAGGCCGCCGAGGTGGCGCCATCAAACACATCCCATGGGGGCTCGGTGTCCAGCCCTGAATTGTTGAACGCCACCAGATCGGTGACAGCGTCGTTCACGCCCTGAACCGTCGCGCCCGAGGGCGGGCGCAAAATGCCGCCCTCTTGCCAATTTTCAAACCCCGTTTGGTGGACGCTGCGGGTGAGGACTTCAAACAAATAGCGTTCGTTTTCCTGCAGCAAATTGCTGGCGGCTTGGTACTCCCTTTGCTGCACCCCATTCACGTACAAGGCCAGTGCCGCCAAAATCACCCCGGACGAAATCACCAGGGCCACCAGCAACTCGACCAAAGTAAAGCCGCCGATCTGCCTGGACCGGGCCGCCTCAAGACTGGCCCTTTGGGCCTCTTGCTGACTCAAAGCCTGACGCAGCTCCAACTCGTTTTGCCGGGTGAGCTGAGCCTGTTGCATGGCGCCCAGTTCCAAACGGATCAGCGCCAGACTGCCCATGGCCAACAAAACAATCGATATCATTGCCTCCAGCAAACTGGCGCCTTGGTCGCGCTTTTTTTTCATGAACGATTCAGGCCTTTTCATCAAGCACACCGTAGACAGTCTGCCGGATTCGCCCAAGCCCACTGAGCGAGGTGGCGTGGTTGGGGAGACTGACGGCCCCATGGCCCAAGCCCTGGCGCTGGCGCTGGCCGCGTTCGAGCGGGGGGACTGTGCGCCCAATCCGGCGGTTGGGGCCGTGCTGGTGAACGCTTCGGGCGAGGTCATTGGGCAAGGCCAAACCCAGGCCCCCGGGGGGGCCCATGCCGAGATCATGGCGCTGCGCGACGCTGCCGCACGCGGCCACAACCCCCAAGGAGCCACCATCTATGTCACGCTGGAGCCCTGCGCTCACCAGGGGCGCACCGGCCCTTGCTGTGACGCCCTGATTGCGGCGGGCGTGCGCCGGGTGGTGGCTTCGCTGCAAGACCCCAACCCCTTGGTCGCAGGCCAAGGCTTTGCCAAACTGCGCGCCGCCGGCATAGAGGTGGAAGTCGGTGCGCAAGCCGCCCAAGCCCATGAAATTCAACTGGGGTTTATGACGCGCATGCAGACGGGCCGCCCTTGGGTTCGCTGCAAAATTGGCGCTTCGCTGGATGGCAGAACCGCCTTGCTCAATGGCGTGAGCCAATGGATCACGTCCCCCGCTGCGCGTGCCGATGGCCAATTTTGGCGCGCCCGCGCCCAAGCCATTTTGACCGGCATCGGCACGGTCCTGGCCGACGACCCCTTGCTGACCGTGCGCACGGAACGGCCCCAGCCCCCCCAACCAACAGCCGCGCAACCGGCCTTGGTGGTGCTCGACCACCAACTGCGCACCCCCGTGCAGGCCCGCTTGTTGCGGGCGCACAGCGAGCCCTCTCAGCCCCGTCCCATCTGGTTGTTTGCCTCCGACGACGGCGAGCCGGGGCGTCAAGCCCGTGCCCAGGCCCTGCAAGCCCAAGGCGCTGAGTGGGTCAAAACCGACCCCAGCGACTTGGGTGCCGTGCTGCATGAGCTGGGACGACGAGAAATCAACGAGCTGCATGTCGAAGCCGGGGCCACCCTCACCGGGGCCCTCTTGGCTGGCGCTTGGGTCGATGAAGTGCTGCTGTATGTGGCACCCGTATTTTTAGGCCCTGGCCGACCCTTGGCCGAACTGCCAGCACTCACCCAACTCGTGCCGACCGTCGACGCAAACGCCCACACCCCGGCTTCTTCAAAATGGGGCTGGCAGTTCGTCGAGGCCACCCCGATCGGCCCCGATCTGCGCCTGCGCTTGCGACGGCGCGCCCTTTAACCCCTTTAACCCCTTTAACCCCTTTCACCCCCACCGCACCCCATGTTCACTGGCATCATCACTGGCACCGCTCGCATCACCGCTCTGCAAGACTTGGGCGACAGCCCGCAACACGGCAAACGCCTCACCCTGCAAACCCCAGCGGGTTATTTGGACGATGTGGGCCTGGGCGACAGCATCGCCCTGAACGGCGCTTGCATGACCGTCACCACCTTGAATCCGGCGCAAAACCAGTTCAGCGTGGACGTGTCTGCCGAGTCCTTGGCCAAGACCTGTGGCCTCAACCAATTGGGCTTGGTTAACCTGGAAAAAGCCTTGCGGGCAGGCGACCGCCTGGGCGGCCACATCGTCTCGGGCCATGTGGATGGCCTGGGTCAGGTCAGCCACTTTGGCCCCGTGGGTGAAAGCTGGGAATTGCGCATCAAGGCCCCCAAGGCTTTGGGCAAGTTCTTGGCTTACAAGGGGTCGATCACAGTGAATGGCGTCAGCCTCACGGTGAACCGCGTGACCGATTTGAGCACCGAAGCGGCCACCGAAATCAGCATCAACCTGATTCCGCACACGGTCGAAAACACCGCCTTGTCCACCTTGAGCGCGGGGGCTTCGGTCAACCTCGAAGTCGACACCGTGGCCCGCTATGTGGAACGCATGATGACCGCAGGATGAGCGTTTGATTCAAATATTTTGAATCAACTCAACTAACCATCAGACCGCAAAACCCATGGCGTCTGCGTAAACTCAAGCCCATGACGGATTCACCCAGCCCCCCCTACACCCGCACCGCGGTGGCCCTGCACTGGATTTTGGCCTTGGCCCTGGCGGGCCTGTTTGGCATGGGCTTGTACATGGCCGATTTGCCACTGTCCCCCCTTCGCATCAAATTGTTCAACTGGCACAAATGGGCCGGAATTTGCGTGCTGGCCTTGAGCCTGTTGCGCCTTTTTTGGCGTTTGAGCCATCGCCCACCGGCCCTGCCCGAGCCGATTGAGCAGGCCATGCCAAGCTGGCAACTGCGCATTTACCATGCCTTGCACTGGGTTTTCTATGCCTTGTTCTTGCTGGTGCCCTTGATCGGCTGGGCTTACAGCTCTGCGGCGGGTTTTCAAGTCGTCTTGTTTGGCGTCTTGCCTTTGCCCAACTGGGTGCCGCATGACAAAGCGCTGGCAGACTGGATCAAACCCTGGCATGAAATCAGCGCCTGGACACTGGCCTGCTTGGTCGTTTTGCACGTCGCAGCCGCCTTGAAGCACCATTTTGTTGACCGCGACGGCTTGCTCCAACGCATGCGTTTTAAAAATTAACCCCACCGAGTTGACCCTTATGACCAATCCGCTCCCCACCCTGGCGCAACAGATGGTCCACCGAACCTTCCCCTTTGCCGCATTCGCTGCGCTGGGTTTGGTGGCCGGTCTGGGGCTGAGCAGCGCCGCCCGCGCCGACCAGAAACTCCTGCCCGCACAAAGCGACATTGTGTTTGTCAGCAAACAAATGGGGGTGCCGGTGGAGGGTCATTTCAAAAAATTTGACGCCCAAGTGGCCTTTGATCCGGCCAAGCCCGAAGCAGCCAAGATCAGTCTGAGCGTGGATGTGGCCAGCGGCAGCATGGGGGACCCCTTGGTTGACGCCGAATTGGCCAAGCCCGGTTGGTTCGGCGCGGCCAAATACCCCCAAGCCACTTTTCAATCCACCCAGGTCAAGGCCTTGGGTGGCGGCAAGTTTGAAGTGGCGGGCAAGCTGGCCCTCAAAGGGGTGACCCAGGCCCTGAAGTTTCCGGTCACCTTGAGCACCAACGGCACGACCACCTTGGCCAGTGGCACGGTGCCCATTCAGCGCACCACCTTCCACATTGGCGACGGCGAATGGTCCGACACCTCGCTGGTGGCCGATGAGGTGCAAATCAAATTCAAGTTTGCCTTGAGCGGTGTGGGCAAATTCTGAACACCCCTTCCTTTCTTTTTTTTAACAGGAGTTTTCCATGCGCATTTCCTCTCTCGCTTTGGCCGCTGCAGCCACCTTGTCTGTGACCCTGCTGTCGGCCCATGCCGAAACCGCCACCTACGCCATTGAGCCCTCACACACCTTCGTGACCTTTGAGATCACCCACTTTGGCACCAGCACCAACCGGGGCCGCTTCGACCAGAAAGAAGGCACGGTGCAACTCGACACCGCCGCCAAAACCGGCAAAGTGGATCTGACCATCCAGGCCAACTCGGTCAACACCGGCACCGCCGCCTTCAACAAGCACCTGCAAAGCCCCGACTTGTTTGACGTTGCCCAATACCCCACCATCCATTTTGTGGGAGACCAATTCAGCTTCAATGGCGACAAAGTCACACAGGTGGCCGGCAACCTGACCCTGCACGGCAAGACCAACCCCGTGACGCTCAAAGCACTGAATTACAACTGCTACCAAAACCCCATGATCAAACGCCAGGTTTGCGGCGGCGACTTCGAAACGACCATTGACCGCACCGCTTTCGGCATGGACTACGGCATTCAGTATGGTTTCCCCAAAGAAGTGCGCCTGGTGATTCAGGTCGAAGCCGTCAAACAATAATCGGTTGGGGATTTGGGACAGCTGCGCCGAGAGCGTTAATCGCTCTTGGCCTTGGTTTTGATCAGCATTTTGATCAAGTCAAAATAAACTTCATGAAAGTAGTACTGCCATTCTTGACGGCCTTGGTTTAATTCAAACTTGGGCTCGACGTTCAGCTGGCGGAACAAATAGACGTTCAAGATGTGTCCCAAATTGCCAATCCCATCCAAATCTTCATTTTGATGAATGATCAGTCTTGGGAAATTGACATCTTCGTGGGTGACATAGGCCAACTCGGCCGGGCAACTCATTTTTTTGACGCGCAACCCATATTGCTCGACATCGAAGGAGAACTCCCCCTTCATGCTGCCGTCCGCCTTCTTTTCCAGCAGCAAAACGTCCGGATAGATCATTAAATAATTCATAGGCTGCTGTTTTCCTTCTGTCCTGGATGGTGATCCTCTTGCGCCGCTGGGTCTACCGTTTGCGGTGCTGGTGCTTGGATGGGGGCGCTGCTGGGTTCTTCGTCATCCGGGTCCGGCGCTGGAACAGCGTGGGGGGCCAGCAGACCTTGCCCCTCAGACCACCGGGTCACGCCATAAGCCAGGGCAAGCACCGTGAGCACCAAAAGCAAAGTCACACCATAGGCCCGCAAAGGTTGATTGCGGAATTGGTGTTTGACAAAGAAGCGCCACCAGGACAGTTTTTCGCCCAATCGGTCTAGCCACTTCGACCCAACAGGGGTTTTCGGCTTGGCCTTTTCAGGCGGGGCACTGGGTTTGCTCACCTTGCCCGATACGCGGGGGGGCTTTCCGGGCGCTGCAGCCGATGCAGACAAGGCCTTGGGTTGATGCTTGGTTTGCGGCTTGGCTTTGCCCCCGGCGCCCCACCCGCCTATTTTTTGCAACAAGAACAAAAGGCCGACGACGGTCCAAGAAGCCAGCAACAAAGCCACCACCCAGAATGGATGGGCCTTCACCCAATCGGCCACGCTCGTTCCCAGCGCCGCAAAACCAGCGGCCGCAGGGGCCGGTGGTGCTTCCTCATCGCCATCTTCTGCCGTCGGTTTTTCTGCCTTGGCTTCATGGGGCTGCTCGGCCACTGCGGCTGCAGGTTCCTGCGCGTGCGCCTCGTTGCTGGGCTCAGAGGCGTGCGTTTGAGCATGCTCACTGTCGCCTCCACTTGGGTGCGCATCGACAGGTTCAGGGCTTTGAGTGTCTGTTGGATGAACAGGCTCGGCGGGTTTGGCTGGCGCTGCGGCTTGCACCGCCTCAATTTTTTCCAAACGCTCCACACGGCGTTCCAGCATTTCATTCAGACAACGCAGGTTTTGACCACACTGGTTGAGGAGCTCCAACCAGTTTTTTTGATTTTCCTTGATGTGCTCGGGATGCTCCGAGTGTTGGGAAATGTGGGCCACCGCCTCGTCGATTTTCTCGGCCATGCTGTGCAGCTTGGCTTGACCACACACGGCCGTTTCAACCCCGTTGCTGGGCTTTTCACAGTCAAAGGCCAGGGCCTGAGACACCCCGGCGCTGCCCAGCCACAAGGCGGCAGACAAGAGCCAACGGGACCGTGCAGAGCCAATGACGCTAAATAAGTTCATGCCTATTGATCGACCCCGGATTGAAAATCTTGAACAGCCCTCATCGTGCGCGCCCACATCAGCCTGCCGGTGGCAAAAACAGCGCCTGCAAATCGCTCAAAAAATCAAAGCCGCGCTCGGTGGGCTTGACGCGCTCCCAGCTGCGCTCCAGCAGGCCTTTGGCCTCGGCCGCTTGCATGCCCGCTTCAATGGCGCTCAAGGGCAGGCCGGTGCGGGCCATGAAGTCCTGCAGGGCAAAGCCTTCGCGCAGCCGCAAGGCATTCAGCATGAATTCAAAGGGCAGCTCGCGCCGCGCCACGTCGTGCTCTTGGGCCAGGGCACTTTCACCCGACTCCAGTTTTTGCAGATAGGCCATGGGGTCGCGCACCTTCACTTGACGCACCACCCGGTGGGCAAAACTGATTTTGCCGTGGGCCCCCGCACCAATGCCCAGGTAGTCGCCAAATTGCCAATAGTTTTGGTTGTGCCAGCAGCCATGGCCGGGTTTGGCATAGGCGGACACTTCGTAGCGGTTCAAACCTTGCTGGGCAGTGCGCTCGCTGATGAGGTCGAGCATCTCGTAGGCCGTGTCTTCGTCAGGCACCACCGGCGGGAATTTGGCGAAATAGGTGTTGGGCTCCAAGGTCAGGTGGTAGACCGACAAATGGGGGGGCTGCAAGGCCAGGGCGGTGTCCAGGTCCTGCGCCAAATCGGCCAGGCTTTGACCGGGCAAGGCATACATCAAATCCAGGTTGAAGGTTTCAAAAGCGCTGGCGGCTTCGGCCACGGCCGCCAGGGCCTGCGCCCGGTCATGCACCCGACCCAGGGCCTTGAGGTGGGCGTCATTGAAGCTCTGCACGCCCACCGAGAGCCGGGTCACCCCCGCCGCGCGAAAGGCTCTGAAACGGTCTTTTTCAAAGGTGCCGGGGTTGGCCTCCAAGGTGATTTCGGCATCGGGTTGCAGCTTGAGGCGAGCCCGAATACCACCCACCAAATTTTCGATGGCGGCCGGTGAAAACAGACTGGGCGTGCCCCCGCCAATGAACACGCTCATCACCGAACGGCCCCAGACCAGGGGCAAGGCGCTCTCCAGATCGGCCATCAGCGCCGCAATGTAGCGCTGCTCGGGCACGGCCGAGTCGCGCGACTCGTGCGAATTGAAATCGCAATAGGGGCATTTTTTCAAACACCAGGGCAGGTGCACGTAGAGCGACAACGGCGGCAAAACACTCAGGTTCAGGGTGCCAGGGCGGGTGTGATGAAGCAGGTCGGCCACGGTCAATGAATGGGGCGATTCAGCGTGTCAAGCCAAGGGGTTGAACCAGCGTTCGCGCATCAAGACCAGCATTTGCTGCGCGGCCTTGCCCCGGTGGCTGTTGGCATTTTTTTGAGCCTCGCTCATTTGGGCAAAGGTCTTGCCAAACTCGGGCAAGAACATCACCGGATCAAAGCCAAAACCCTGCTCGCCCTGAGGCACCGGGGTGATTTGTCCGACGGCCCGCCCAACGGCGATCAAGGGCTCCGGGTCATCGGGCGAGCGCAGCGCCACCAAGGTGCTGACCAAGGCCGCACGCCGTTGCGAGGCTTGGGTCAGGTGCTGCATTTGTTCCAGCAAGGCTTTGACGTTGTTGGCGTCCGACTTGGGGTAACCAAACTGGGTGGCGTAATAAGCGGTGTCCACGCCAGGCAGGCCATGGAAGGCGTCCACGCACAGGCCTGCATCGTCGGCCACAGCGGGCAGGCCGCTGTGTTGGGCGGCGTGGCGGGCCTTGGCCAAGGCGTTTTCGACAAAGGTTTTGTAAGGCTCGGCGGCTTCGGGAATGCCCAAATCGCCTTGTCGCACCAACTCAATGCCCAAGGGCGCGAACAGGGCCTGCAATTCCACCAACTTACCAGCGTTGTTGGAGGCCAACACCAGCTTCATCATGATTTCAACAAAGCCTGTCGTTGCCATTCAACCAACTCGGTGATGCCTTTTTCGGCCAGGCTCAACAGGGTGTTCATTTCAGCGCGACTGAAGGCGGCGCCTTCGGCGGTGCCCTGCACTTCAACGAAATGGCCGGCACCGGTCATGACCACATTCATGTCGGTGTCGCAGGCCGAGTCCTCCGTGTACTCCAAGTCCAGCAAGGGCGTGCCTTGCACAATGCCCACCGAAATGGCCGCCACCGGCCCGGTGATGGGTGATGCACTGAGCTTGCCGCTCTGAATCAGGTGGTTGACCGCGTCTTGGGCGGCCACAAAGGCCCCGGTGATGGCGGCCGTGCGGGTGCCCCCATCGGCCTGGATCACATCACAGTCCAAGGCAATGGTGCGCTCGCCCAGGGCCTTGAGGTTGAACACCGCGCGCAAAGAACGGCCAATCAAGCGCTGAATTTCCTGGGTGCGCCCGGTTTGTTTGCCGCGCGCGGCCTCGCGGTCGCTGCGGGTGTGGGTGGCGCGCGGCAGCATGCCGTATTCGGCGGTGACCCAGCCTTCCCCGCTGCCGCGTTTGTGCGGTGGCACTTTTTCTTCCACCGAGGCGGTGCACAAGACCTTGGTGTTGCCAAATTCAATCAAGACCGAGCCCTCGGCATGCATGGTGTAGGCCCGGGTGATGCGCACGGGGCGCAGCGCATCGTGCGCGCGGCCAGCCGCACGTTGGAAAACAGAAGGGGATGCGGAGGGTGTGGGGTTCATGGGCTTGAATTCAGACGCTGACCAAAAGAGAAAAAGAATGGACCCATAATGCGGGAACATTCAGCAACAAAGTCCTATGCCAGTTTACAGCATGACCGCTTATGCCAGTGCCCAGCAAGAGCTGGCTTCTGGTTCACCCAACCCCAACAACATCGCCCTGCCCCAGACCCCGGGCTTTCAATTGGGCTTGGAGATCCGATCGGTGAACAGCCGGTTTTTGGACCTGACTTTCAAATTACCCGAAGATTTGCGCACCTTCGAGCCCGCGTTGCGGGAACTCATCACGGGTCAGCTCAAGCGCGGCAAAGTCGAGGTGCGCGGCAGCATCGAACGCGCCGGGGCCACCGACCTGCCTGAGCCCTCCGTCAAACAACTACAACGCCTGAGCAGCATCCAAGACGCCGTGTTGTCCTGGCTGCCCAAGGCCGCGCCCTTGAGCGTGGCCGAGGTCATCCGCCTGGTGAGTTCAGACGCCGCGCAGGCTTCGTCCGCCGCGCCGCCAA
>CAIUTG010000192.1 GCA_903902035.1 uncultured Curvibacter sp.
CCTGGTGATGGCGGGCACCGCCAGCAGCCCACAACTGTTTTTCTTGAATGAAAATGCCGGCACGCCGGCCTCAGGCACCTTCAACATCCGCGTGCTGGACACCGCCAGTTCTGCTGGCACTTTGAGTGTCTTCATGGTGAATTCAACCAACACCGGCAGCAACAGCGATCTGACTTCGGCACCCTTGGTCTTCTCGGGCGTGAACAGCTCGACGTTCAACAACAGCTACAGCAACTCCACCACCCCCAGCACCAATTTGTACGAAGTGGTGGTGACTGGCTCCAACCGGGTTGCAGGTGTCTCCAACGATGTCCGCATGGACATCCCCAATGTGCCCATTGCCAACCAATCCAATTTGACCCTGATTCTGAGTTCTGGTGCTTCGGGCAACCTGGTCAATGGCTATCTGCTGAACCAACAGGGCAGCATTGTGGCCACAACTTCCACCACCGGCCTGGCCCGCGTTCGTGTGGTCAACGGCATGGCTGTCACCAGCAACACCCTGACTTCGGCCAACTCGGTTTTCACCACCAGCAACACCTTGCCCAAGTTTGTGACTGCCAACAACACCTTGCTGTCATCGACCCCCGTGACCCCCACTGCGGCGGCCATCGGTGCTTATGTCACGGTGCCCACTGACAGCGCAGACAGCACCAGCATCAGCGTGACCATGGGTTCCAACAGCTTCAGCATCCCCGCCACCGTGTTGGCCACTGGCCAGGATTACACCTTGTTGGTCTACGGCAACTCAAGCTACAACCTCGTGGCCGACAACAATATTTTGCCCACCCAAACCAGCGTGGCCTCGAACTTTGTGAATGTGCGTTTGTACAACGCTGTTTCTGGCAGCACGGGCTCGATGTTGGTTACGTCGATCAACCAACCTGTCAGCAGCACCGTGAGTTCAGCCTACGGCAATTCAAGCGGCTCGGTCACCCTGGCCAACAACCCCTTCTTCACCTGCAGCGCCACAGGCAGCAGCGTGACCTTGTCTGCCACAGGCTTGGGGACTGGTAACAGCTACACCGCCACCGGCTTGACGACCTACCCTGGTTATTTGTATTCGATCTTCGTCACCGGCAATGTGGCTTCGCCCAATGTTCAAGTGACCACCGATTACCAAACCGCCACCACCTGCCAGTAAGGCGTCATTCCGAGTCATCGTGCCCAGCGATTTAAATGCCGATCTGCACTGCCACTCTGTGGTATCAGACGGCACGCTCACCCCGGAGCAACTGGCCGCGAGGGCCAAAGCCAATGGGGTGGCGCTCTGGGCACTGACCGACCACGATGAGGTGGGGGGGCAATTGCGTGCAGCAGCTGCGGCGCGTGAGCAGGGCTTGAAGTACCTCACCGGGGTTGAAATTTCAGTCACCTTTGCCAGCCAGACCGTCCACATCGTGGGTTTGGGCTTTGATGCCACAGACCCGCGCATGCAAAACGGCTTGAACAGCACCCGCGCTGGCCGTGACCTCAGGGCCCAAGAAATTGCCGCCCAACTGGCCCAGGTGGGTATTCCCAACGCCTATGAAGGTGCTTTGCAGTTTGTGGGCAATCCCGAGCTGATTTCACGCACCCACTTCGCCCGTTTTTTGGTGGAAACCGGGGTTTGCAAAGACACCCATGAGGTGTTTCGGAATTACTTGGTGGAAGGCAAACCCGGTTTTGTTCCTCACCGCTGGGCAAGCCTCAAAGATGCGGTGCAATGGATCACCGAGTGTGGGGGGGCGGCCGTGATTGCCCACCCTGCGCGCTACAAATTCAGCGCCAACGAGGAGTTTGCACTGTTCTCAGAATTCAAAGCCCACGGCGGCGTGGGGGTTGAGGTGGTCACCGGCAGTCACACCCCGGCAGAATACCTGGTCTACGCTGACATGGCCAAGGAGTTTGACTTGGCCGCCTCCCGAGGCAGTGACTTTCACAGCCCCGAAGAATCTCACACCGATCTGGGCACCCTGCCCTTTTTGAGCGGCCATTTGACCCCTATTTGGGACCTGCTTCAGCACCGCATTCAGTGAGACCCGCCACGCCCAAGACTTTGGTGGGCATCGCCTTGGCGATCGCTGCAACCGCTTGCTTTGCCTGCTTGGACACGGCCACCCGCTTTGTCACCGTGGCCGGGGTGCCCATGATCATGGCCCTTTGGGTGCGCTACGGCTTCCAGGCCCTGACCACCACCGGCTTGACGCGGCGCCAGTGGTCGCAAGGCATTTGGCGAACCGCACACCCCAAATACCACCTGGTGCGCGGCGTGTTGCTGCTGGGCAGCAGCTTGTTTGTATTCATGGGGCTCAGGCACATGCCGGTGGGGGAGTTCACCGCGATTGCCATGATCACCCCCTTGTTGGTCACGGTGATTGCCGCTTATTTCTTTCACGAGCCTCTGTCGCCCTTGCGCTGGCTGTTGCTGGTGGCCGGTTTTGGCGGAACGATCATGATCATTCGCCCCGGCAGCGATGCCTTCAATTGGGGCTTGCTGTTCTCACTGGGCTCGGTCGCCACCAACACCGGTTTTCAGTTGCTCACCAGCCGTTTGGC
>CAIUTG010000193.1 GCA_903902035.1 uncultured Curvibacter sp.
CCGGTGAAGTGTTTGTGCGGCTTGAGGGTGCCTGGCTTGGCCAAGACTTGGCCGCGCTCGACGTCTTCACGCTTGGTGCCGCGCAGCAGCACGCCGACGTTGTCGCCTGCTTGACCTTGGTCGAGCAACTTGCGGAACATTTCGACGCCGGTGCAGGTGGTCTTTTGGGTGTCTTTGATGCCGACGATTTCGAGTTCTTCGCCGACCTTGACGATGCCGCGTTCAACGCGACCGGTCACGACCGTACCACGGCCGGAGATGGAGAATACGTCCTCGACCGGCAGCAGGAAGGTGCCGTCGATGGCGCGTTCCGGCGTGGGGATGTACGTATCCAGCGCTTCGGCCAGCTTCATGATGGCTTGTTCGCCCAGTTCGCCCTTGTCGCCGTCCAGCGCCAAGCGGGCCGAGCCCTTGATGATGGGGGTGTCGTCGCCAGGGAAGTCGTACTTGCTGAGCAATTCGCGCACTTCCATTTCGACCAGTTCCAGCAGCTCGGCGTCGTCCACCAAGTCGGCCTTGTTCAGGAACACGATGATGTAAGGCACGCCCACTTGGCGCGACAACAAGATGTGTTCGCGGGTTTGGGGCATGGGGCCGTCAGCGGCCGAGCACACCAAGATGGCGCCGTCCATTTGCGCTGCGCCCGTGATCATGTTCTTCACATAGTCAGCGTGGCCAGGGCAGTCAACGTGGGCGTAGTGGCGGTTGGCCGTTTCGTATTCCACGTGGGCGGTGTTGATGGTAATGCCGCGCGCTTTTTCTTCGGGCGCTGCGTCAATTTGGTCATAAGCCTTGGCTTCGCCGCCAAACTTTGCCGCCAACACCGTTGCGATTGCAGCGGTCAGCGTGGTTTTGCCATGGTCAACGTGACCAATCGTGCCCACGTTCACGTGGGGCTTGGTCCGTTCAAATTTACCTTTTGCCATTTTTCATTTCTCCAAAGAGCTAATCCCGTGTGTGGTTTAACGTCTGCACTGGGTTGCTGATTCACACCGCACGGGAACGGTGTGGCACCCAATCGCAGACAAAAAGAAAAGCGTTAAATTACTTAGCGCGTGCGGCCATGATGGCTTCAGCCACATTGCGCGGGGCTTCCGCGTAGTGCTTGAATTCCATCGTGTAGGTTGCGCGGCCTTGCGACATCGAACGCAGGGTGGTCGAGTAACCGAACATTTCTGACAGGGGCACTTCGGCCTTGATGGCCTTGCCGCCACCAGCCATGTCGTCCATGCCCTGCACCATGCCGCGACGTGAGGACAAGTCGCCCATCACGTTACCGGCGTAGTCTTCAGGGGTTTCGACTTCCACGGCCATCATGGGCTCCAGGATCACGGGGTTGGCCTTGCGGCAGCCGTCCTTGAAACCGAAGATGGCGGCCATCTTGAAGGCGTTTTCGTTCGAGTCCACATCGTGGTAAGAACCGAAAGTCAAAGTGACCTTCACGTCCACCACGGGGTAGCCCGCCAACACGCCCTGGTTCAAGGCTTCGATCACGCCCTTTTCAACCGCAGGGATGTATTCGCGCGGCACCACACCGCCCTTGATGGCGTCAACGAACTCAAAACCCTTGCCGGGCTCATTGGGTTCCACCGTGAGCACCACGTGGCCATACTGACCCTTACCACCGGATTGACGGACAAACTTGCCCTCCACTTCGGTGACTTGCTTGCGAATGGTTTCGCGGTAGGCCACTTGGGGCTTGCCCACATTGGCTTCCACGCCGAATTCGCGCTTCATGCGGTCGAC
>CAIUTG010000194.1 GCA_903902035.1 uncultured Curvibacter sp.
CTGCTTCATGGTGGTCACGAGCAGACGCAGCACGTTGGTATTGAGACCGCCGCACAAACCCTTGTCCGTGGTTACCAGGATCACGCCAACGCGTTTACCCGCCGGACTACTCGCGCCACCAAGAAAGGCGTGGCGATAGTCGGTGACATTGGCCTGCGAGAGATTGGCCGCCAACTGACGGATCTTCTCGCTGTAGGGACGGGCCGCACGCATCCGGTCCTGCGCTTTGCGCATTTTGGAGGCGGCCACCATTTCCATGGCTTTGGTGATCTTCTTGGTGTTTTCCACCGATTTGATCTTGCCGCGTATTTCCTTGCCTGCTGCCATATCAGCCTCGCTTAAGCAAAGGACTTCTTGAACGCGGCGATGGCGGTGTTCAATTCGGCTTCAGCGTCCTTGTCCATGGCCTTGTCGGCTTCCAGCTTGGCGATCAAAGCGCCGTGGCTGGATTTCAGGTACTGGTGCAGACCGTGTTCAAACGCCAAGACTTGTTTGACATCGATGTCGTCCAAGTAACCCTTGTTCACCGCGAACAGCGTGGCACCCATCAAAGAGATGGGCAACGGGCTGTATTGGGCTTGCTTCAACAGCTCGGTCACGCGGGCACCGCGGTCGAGTTGTTTGCGGGTGGCTTCGTCCAGGTCAGAGGCGAACTGCGCGAAGGCAGCCAATTCACGGTACTGGGCCAAGTCGGTCCGGATACCACCGGACAGGTTCTTGATCAGCTTGGTTTGAGCCGCACCGCCCACGCGAGACACCGAGATACCGGCGTTGATGGCGGGACGGATACCGGCGTTGAACAGGCTGGTTTCCAAGAAGATCTGGCCGTCGGTGATCGAAATCACGTTGGTTGGCACGAAAGCAGACACGTCACCGGCCTGGGTTTCAATGATGGGCAGCGCCGTCAAAGAACCGGTCTTGCCTTTCACGGCGCCCTTGGTGAAGGCTTCCACATAGTCGGCGTTCACGCGGGCTGCGCGTTCGAGCAAACGGCTGTGGAGATAGAACACGTCGCCAGGGAAAGCTTCGCGGCCTGGAGGGCGACGCAAGAGCAAAGACACTTGGCGGTAGGCCACGGCTTGCTTGGACAGATCGTCATAAACGATCAGGGCGTCTTCGCCGCGATCGCGGAAGTATTCGCCCATGGTGCAGCCCGAGTAGGCCGACACGTATTGCATCGCCGCCGATTCAGAAGCGGAGGCGGCCACGACGATGGTGTAGTCCATCGCACCGGCTTGTTCCAAAGCACGCACCACGTTTTTGATGGACGAGGCTTTTTGGCCAATCGCGACATAAATACAGGTAACGCCTTGGCCTTTTTGGTTGATGATGGCGTCGATGGCCACAGCGGTTTTACCCGTCTGACGGTCACCAATGATCAACTCACGCTGACCACGGCCCACGGGCACCATCGAGTCGATGGACTTCAGGCCGGTCTGCAAGGGTTGGCTCACGGATTCGCGGGCGATCACACCAGGTGCCACCTTTTCGATCACGTCGGTCATCTTGGCGTTGATGGGGCCTTTGCCGTCGATGGGCTGACCCAAGGCATTGACCACACGGCCGATCAGCTCGGGGCCGACGGGCACTTCCAAAATGCGGCCCGTGCACTTGACGGTGTCGCCTTCGGAGATGTGCTCATACTCACCCAAAATCACGGCACCCACGGAGTCGCGCTCAAGGTTCAGGGCCAGGCCGTAAGAAGGCACGCCTTCTTTGTTGGCGGGGAATTCCAACATTTCGCCTTGCATCACATCGGACAGGCCGTGAACGCGGACAATGCCATCGGTCACAGACACCACGGTGCCTTGGTTGCGAATGTCGGTGCTGCCTGCGAGCCCTTCAATGCGGCTCTTGATCAGCTCAGAAATTTCTGCGGGATTGAGTTGCATGACTCTTTCCTTCTTTCTTTAAATTGCCTAACGTTGCAAGCCAGCGGCTTACGCGGTCAGGGCCACTTTCATTTGTTCCAAACGGGCTTTGACGGAAGTGTCGAGCACCTCATCGCCAACGACCACGCGAATGCCACCGATCAACTCGGGCTGCAGTTCAACCGACAGGTTCAACCGACGCCCAAAGCGCCGCTCCAGCGCCGCCGACACCTCGGCCAAGGCCGACGCATCCACCGGAAAGGCACTGTAAACCACGGCATCCGAAGCGCCCGTTTGGGCATTCTTCAAAGCGCGGAATTGCAAGGCGATTTCAGGCAAGACCGACAAACGACCGTTGTCGATCACGGCGCGCAAGAAGTTTTGCGCAGCAACAGGCAAAGATGTTTTGGCAACACCAGTGACCACCGCATAAATCTGCTCGGCGCTCACATTGGGGTTGCCAGCAAACTGTTGCAATTGCGCGTTGTCTGCAATCGCCGCCAGTTCACTCAGCCACACCGAGGCACCCTCCAAATCGGAAGCGGATGCCTGAAACAGGGCCTCAGCGTAGGGACGGGCAATGGTTGCGAGTTCTGCCATGGTGTTTCCTGATCAGAGCTCAGCCTTGAGCTGATTGAGCAACTCGGCGTGAACGCCTGCGTTGACTTCCTTGCGGAGAATCTGCTCGGCCCCTTTGACCGCCAAAGAAGCCACTTGCTCGCGCAAAACTTCACGGGCTTTCACGGCTTGCTGCTCGGCTTCGGCGACAGCGGCTGCAACAATTTTGTTGCCTTCTTCGGTCGCACGGGCCTTGGCTTCTTCGATGATGGCTTGGGCACGGCGCTCGGCATCGGCCAGACGGCTTTGCGATTCGTTGCTGGCCTTGGCCAACTCCGACTTCACACGCTGGTCCGCCGCAGCCAGTTCAGTGCGCGCCTTGTCGGCCGCAGCCAAACCTTCGCTCACTTTTTGCGCACGTTCGTCCAGCGCCACCGCGATGGGCGGCCACACAAATTTCATGGTGAACCCGACCAGGATCAGGAACACAATGATTTGGACTATCAATGTTGCGGTAATACTCAATTTTCATCCTTCACCTCCGCCGCCCCAAAAAGAACGTCGAAGGAATGGTGTGAGGAGAAAAACCTGACGAATTACTTCGGCAAGTTGGCGATTTGGGCCAGGAACGGGTTGGCCGTTGCGAACCACAAAGCGATACCGGTACCGATAATGAAGGCGGCGTCGATCAGACCAGCCAACAAGAACATTTTGGTTTGGAGTTCGCCCATCAATTCGGGTTGACGCGCAGCCGATTCGAGGTACTTGCTGCCCATGACGCCGATACCGATACAAGCACCCACGGCGCCCAAACCGATGATCAGGCCAGCGGCCAATGCAACAAAGCTAATAACTTCCATGATGACTCCTTGAAGGATTTGTGGTTAAGAAAAAGAAACGAAAGGAAAACTAAAAATCAAAACAACTCAATGGTGATCATGCGCTTGGCCAATGTAGACCAAGGTCAACATCATGAACACAAATGCCTGCAAGGTGATGATCAAGATGTGGAAAATGGCCCAGGCAGAGCCCGCAATGATCTGACCGATGGCCAGCAAAATGCCGGTAGCAGAAAGCGACCAGGCGCCACCCATCAAGGCGATCAGCAAGAAGATCAATTCACCCGCATACATATTGCCAAACAACCGCATGCCATGGGAGACGGTCTTGGCCACAAACTCGATGATTTGCATCAAGAAGTTAAAGGGATAGAGCGCCCAGTGGTTGCCAAACGGCGCCGTGAACAACTCATGAATCCAGCCCCCCAGGCCCTTGATCTTGATGTTGTAAAACAAGCAAATCAGCAGCACCGACACCGACATGCCCATGGTCACCGCCAAATCGGCCGTGGGCACGACACGCAAGAAAGCATGGTGCGGGTCCCGCCCGGTGGCACCATAAAAGTGCTGCCAAATGGCCGGGAAAAAATCGACCGGAAACAAGTCCATTGCATTCAGCAAAAAGACCCAGACAAAAACCGTCAAAGCCAAAGGCGCCACGAACTTGCGGCTTTCGGCATTGTGCACAATGCCCTTGGCTTGCTGGTCGACCATTTCAAACAAAATTTCGACCGCCGCCTGGAAGCGACCCGGCACACCCGAAGTGGCCTTGCGCGCCGCCAGCCACAAAAGCCAGCACGCCACGAAACCCAACAAGACCGAGAAAAAGATGGAGTCGTAGTTGTAGACCGAAAAGTCGGCCACCGACGCCGGCTTGCCCGACTGGAGAAAGGTCAAATGGTGAATGATGTACTCGCCCGCCGTCGGGGCATGCTCACCAACCTGTTCAGCAACTTGTTCTTCAACAGCCATCTGTTATCTCGCCTGTTTAGCGGTTTTACCGCCCGGCACCAAAAGCGCCAGCCAGTAAACCTTCATTGTCACCACCAAGCCCACCAGCAGCGCTGGCCAGCTCAACTCTAAAACCACCCGGGGCGCAATGACCAACATCACCACACCCACCATCAATTTCACGGCCTCCCAAACAAAGAAGCCGAGCACCGCACCGGTCAATCCCGTCGCAGCAAAACCACCGGCGAGCCCCCGCGCAAACAATGCCGCAGGAACAATCACTGCCAAAGCACCATAAGCCGCTGACTCAGCCACACTCAAACGCCCGGTCACACCCCAAGCCAAGAGGCTCAAGATCAAACCCACCAGCAACTGCCAAAGCACCACCCGCCAAGGCGACACCACCGAATGGTGTTGCCGCCAGACCCGGGCCTGCTCGGCACTGAGGGGCTTGAAGCGCGACGCTTCCAGCGCTTTTTCTGCTGCCACCTCATCGTCATGACTCACATAGGGCATCAATTGAGTTACCTCACCGTTACCTACTCCAGCCACATCAGCTCCGACTTCAGCGGTCACAAAGCCTGCCATTATAGGTGCCTAGCCCCATCTAACCTTACAAAAATACATCAAACAACACCTTGAACAGAATTTTTTGCCCTGAATCCCTGGCATTTCCTGCAACCGGCCCCACTTGACGAGACAATTCACCGACCAACGGAGTCCCCATGACCACCCCAGCCCCCCCATCATCGGACACAAATCGCGCGGAGTCCCTCATCGAATACCCCAGTCTTTTTCCCATCAAAGTGATGGGCCTGAAGGCCGAGGGATTTGTCGAGGCCATCACCGCCATTGCGGTCGAACACGACCCCAGCTTTGAAATCGAACGCCTGGAAATGCGCGACAGCAGTGGTGGCAAGTACCAAAGCCTGACCCTGACCGTCACCGCCACCAGCCGTGAGCAACTGGACAATCTGTACCGAGCCTTGACGGCTCACCCACACGCCAAATACGTGCTTTGAGTCACCCTGCCAGCCCCATGTCCGCCATCGCGCTCAAGTCCCTTGGCCGCTGCGACTGCGTCCCCACGCTGGCGGCCATGCAAGACTTCACGGCGCACCGGCACGAAGACACCGCAGATGAGATTTGGCTGTGCGAACACCGGCCCGTTTTTACCCAAGGTTTGGCCGGCCTGCCCGGCCATGTGCTGCTGCCCGGCGACATTCCCGTGTTGCCCACCAACCGGGGTGGCCAAGTCACCTACCACGGCCCTGGCCAAGTGGTGGCCTACCCCTTGATTGACCTCAAACGCGCAGGCTACTACGTCAAAGAGTATGTTTACAAGCTCGAACAAGCCCTGCTGGCCACCTTGGCGGAATGGGGCGTGACGGGTCACCGGGTGCCTGGCGCTCCGGGCATTTATGTGCAACTCGCAGACCCCTTTGCCCACGCAAGCCTCACGGGCCCGCACTCGCCCCAAGACCCTTTCAGGGGCCTGGGCAAAATCGCCGCCCTGGGCATCAAAGTCAGCCGCCACTGCACGTACCACGGCGTGGCCTTGAATGTGGCCATGGACCTCGAACCCTTTGCCCGCATCAACCCTTGCGGCTACGCCGGCCTGCAAACCGTTGACCTTTCTACAATTGGGGTTCAAACCAGCTGGCAGGAAGTGGCCGAGGTGCTGGCCCGCAAACTCCAAATTTACTTGGCGCCCCGGGGTTGATTCAGCCCCACCGTGCCAAAAGACATCCCGACCCATCCAGACGCCCCTATTAGCAAGAACCCCACGTGACCCTCAAAGCCAACCCCAACCCCGTCGTTCGCGAAGCCCAATCCCAAGCCGACTACAACCCCTTGGCCAAACAAAAAGCGGCGGCCAAACTCTCGCGCATCCCCATCAAGGTGGAGGCCGCAGAGGTGCTGAAAAAGCCCGACTGGATCCGTGTCAAAGCGGGCTCACCCACGACCCGTTTTTACGAAATCAAACAAATTCTGCGCGAAAACAAGCTCAACACCGTCTGCGAAGAGGCCTCCTGCCCCAACATTGGTGAATGCTTTGGCAACGGCACGGCCACCTTCATGATCATGGGCGACAAATGCACCCGGCGCTGCCCGTTTTGCGACGTGGGACATGGCCGCCCCGACCCGCTGGACAGCGATGAGCCCCTCAACCTGGCCAACACCATTGCACAGTTGAAACTCAAGTACGTGGTCATCACCAGTGTCGACCGCGACGACTTGCGCGACGGTGGCAGCGCCCACTTTGTGGCCTGCATTGAAAACACCCGCAGACTCTCCCCCCAAACCCAGATTGAAATTTTGGTGCCCGACTTTCGGGGTCGGGATGACCGGGCTCTGGACATCCTGAAAGCCGCGCCGCCCGACGTGATGAACCACAACCTGGAAACCGTGCCGCGCCTGTACAAAGAGGTACGCCCCGGCTCCGACTACGCGTTCAGCCTGAACCTGCTCAAAAAATTCAAAGCCCTGCACCCCCAGGTGCCCACCAAGAGCGGCCTGATGGTGGGCCTGGGCGAAACCGACGAAGAAATCTTGCAAGTCATGCGCGACATGCGCGACCACCAGATTGACATGTTGACCCTCGGCCAATACCTGGCCCCCAGCAACAGCCACCTGCCCGTGCGCCGCTATGTGACGCCGGACACCTTCAAGATGTTCGAGGCCGAAGCCTACAAAATGGGCTTCAGCCACGCCGCCGTCGGGGCCATGGTGCGGTCAAGTTACCACGCAGATCAGCAGGCGCATGGGGTGTTGTGATGTGAATTGTGAACATTCAGTAGTCAATGAGAAAAATTAGAAGTCAGTGAGAAACTTCAATAGTGCGATCTCAAGCATTGACGCTGAAAACGTGAATTTCCCGAGCGAAGCTTTTTTGAAGGCGCCTGAATTGAAGCAACCCCAAACGCCTAATCGCGATAATGGCTTTGAATTTTTACGCTGATCGAGTGCGCGGCCGACTAGAGATCATCGTCGGAAAAGTTTCCAATTAAGGGGGCCGGAATTCCTGCATTCATGCGGGCTAAAAGAACCCGCTCTTTGGGAAGCCGCACAGATGCCAGGTTGTGAATCGTCCTAAATCGCACGATGGTTCAATGGTTCAGCCAGCTTGGCATGACGAGTTTCAAGAACTCTTGACGGTTGCCAGTGGCAAAAACAAGGAAAGCGGCGAATCTGGCAAGGCAATGAAGCCATGATGCTGGTAGAAAGACGCTGCGGCTTTGTCCTTGGCGTCCACCATCAGGGCAAAGGCGGCAATCTGCGAATGGCAAGCACGATTGAGCGCATCGGCCAGGAGCGCACCTCCGAGACCTTTCCCCTTGAATGCCAGATCGACAGCCAAGCGTCCCATACGAACGGCGGGCACGGTCGGATAGCGTGGCAGCTTTTTGCCGGTACTGGCCGGAAGATCGGACAGCACCAGGCTTGCGGATGCCAAGGTGTAGTAGCCAGCGATGCGCTGCCCGTCTGCCAATGCCACGAAACAGGCGGCCACGCGGCGGCGAATGTCCTGGGTGACTTGCTCGCGCAAGTAGCGATTCAACGGCTCCGACTCACTGCTGAAAGCGGCGCGGTCATGGGCTGCATCGAGCGGTACAAGCAGGAACGGTGCGCGGCTCATTCAGTGCGTAAGAGCTTGCTGCGATGGGTAAAGGCACGTTCCAAAGCTGGGGCCGGTTTCGGAGGTGACAGCAAAGCTTGCGCGAAACATTCCTGATCGGCCAAAGACAGTCGGATGAGTTCGGCTTGCTCGATGGCACGCTGTGCGGCCTCCTGAATGGCCGATACCACAAAGTCAGTCTTGCTGCGGCCTTGAAGCTCGGCTGCGCGCTTGAGCATCGCATTTAGATCGGTGCTGATTCTGGCTTCGAGACGGGCGGTAGAGATGGCGGCGGGCATGGTTTTTTCCTCCATATGAAATCATACGGCAATTTGCCGTACAAATCCAGGCAGGGTTTTCGGCGGTTTTGGCTTAGCGTGCTTTGTTTTCTGAAGCGTCCCCGAGCTAGGGACTTGCCCCGTCTCCCAACCGCTGCATAGAAATCGCCTCCACCCACTTTGGCAACCACGGGTTGTCAAACGTCTTGCAAGCCCCCACGCCCTGGCAGAAAATGCCTCATGTGCAACTCCCAGCAGGGCGTCCAACATGAACACCCAACACCCTCGGTTCACTTTGTTATTTCAACAACTGGGACTGCCCTGCAGCCCCCCGGACATTGAGCGATTTATCCAGCGACACGCCCCGCTGGACCCGGCGGTTCGTCTGGAAGAAGCGCCTTTTTGGTCTCAGGCCCAAGCCATGATGATTCGGGAAGGTTGGCTGCAAGACGCCGAGTGGGCCGAAGTGCTGGATCAACTGAGCTTGGCGCTGCGTCGACACTGAGCGCAGCCCCGGCTTGGTTCGTCGGCAGATTCACCACTGCACCAGTTCACGGGTCAGCAATTTGGCCGAAATCTCTTGGCAGCCCCGGGTGTTTTGCCCTGCCCAAAGGGGCGAAAAATCAGCGCGGCCTTGCGCTTCGGCTTGAGCACGCAGGGACGCCGAGGCAGCGGCGGCCAGGGGGAAAGCGGGTGCATCGGCATGGATGGGCCCCAAGACCTCCATCAGGTGGTTCACGATGCCTCGGGCCGGACGCCCGGTGAACACATTGGTCAGTGCCGTGTGTTGCGCGGCCTCACTGCGCAGGGCCTGCCGATGCACCGGGCTGGTTTTGGCCTCCACACACAAAAGATAGGCCGTGCCCACCTGCACCGCAGCAGCCCCCAGGTCCAAGGCCGCTTTGACCCCGGCGGCGCAGGCAATGCCACCCGCCGCCACAACGGGCACCGAGACCGCCGCCACAATTTGCGGCAGCAAGGCGAAGGTGCCCATCTGGCGGGTGATGTCATCGGATAAGAAATGCCCTCGGTGCCCGCCCGCCTCCAAGCCTTGGGCAATCACCGCGTCCACGCCCCGCTGCGCCAACCAGCGGGCTTCTGCAACGGTGGTGGCCGAAGACATCACCTTGGCACCGCTGTCCTTGACCTGCTGCAACAGCGCGGGCGCGGGCAGGCCGAAGTGAAAGCTGACCACGGGCGGCTTGAGCGCCGTGACCACATCGGCCATGGCTTGGTTGAAGGGCTGTCGAGTCACGCCGGCCAGCGGCGGCGGCATGGGCAAGCCCAAGGCCTCATAAAACCCTTGAAATCGGGTTTGCCAGCGGCTCAAACCCGGCAGGTCTGGCTCGGGGGTCTCATGGCAAAAGAAATTCAGGTTGAAGGGCGCATCGGTCTGCGCCCGCAGACACGCCACCTCCTGCGCCACCCCATCCGGGGTCAACATGGCACAAGGCAAAGAGCCCAGGCCACCCGCTTGGCAAACCGCCAGCGCCAGCGCGCTGTCTTGCACACCCGCCATGGGGGCCTGGATCAGGGGAAGGGATGAAAACAAGGCCGTCCTTTTCAACCGTTGGTGATCGGCATGGGGGATACTCTAGCCCTCATGAAAGCTCAAAATTTTGATGCCATTTTGCTCGATTTGGACGGCACCCTGGTGGACACCCTGGGCGACTTTGTACTCGCCTTGAACGGCATGTTCGCGGACGTGTTTGCCCACCCGAGTCTGCGGACTTTCCCAGGCCCCGCCCCCCAAATTCAGACCCAGGAGGTCACCTTGATGGTGGGCAAAGGTTCTGAGCATTTGGTACAACAGGCTTTGAGGTGGGCGCAAACGAACACACCCGATCTGCACGACCTCGACCTGTTGGCATTGAACCCTTTGGCCTTGACGCGCTACCAAGCCCATTACGCCCATACCAACGGGCTTAAAGCCACGCTCTATCCCGGCGTTCAAGCCGGTCTGGAACACTGCCATGTGGCCGGTCTTCCCTTGGTTTGTTTGACCAACAAGCCCGAGCGTTTTGCCCGAGAACTGCTGGCAAAAATGAACTGTCTGGCTTATTTCAAAAAGGTCATTGGCGGAGACACCTATGAGCACAAAAAACCACACCCCCTGCCATTGATCAAGGCCTGTGAATTTTTGAACACCCAACCCCAACGCACCTTGATGGTGGGCGACTCGGTCAACGATGTGCAAGCGGCACGCGCCGCCCAATGCCCGGTGGTTTTGGTGAACTATGGCTACAACCACGGCCTGCCCGCCGAGTCGGCAGGCGCCGACCGGGTGATTGACTCACTCGAAGAATTGATTTGACGCGCCTGACTGCGTAAAGTTTTTTATCTCCGCTCGTTCAAGCGAAGGAATGGCCGGGGGCTTGAGGTCTAATCTGCGCCATGTCGATTCCGCTCAAAAAAATTTTTGCTTGGCTGATGCTTTTGGCCCTTCACCAGGCCTGGGCACAAACGGCCCCCGTGGCCGACATGGGCCAAGTGGAAATCACCGACAAGCGGGATGACGAGGTCAAAGAACGGCGCGAATCCACCGTCAGCAAAATCGTCATCACCCATGAAGAAATAGAACGCATGGGCGACAACAACATTGGCGATGTGTTGCAACGCCAACCGGGGATTTCCATGGGGGGGCCGCCTGGACGCGGCAGCGGCATTCGCATGCGCGGCTTGAGCGTGGGTTACACCCAGATTTTGTTGGACGGTCAGCGGGTACCACCGGGTTTCTCCATCGAATCGCTCACGCCCGAGATGGTCGAGCGCATCGAAATTTACCGCGCCCCCACGGCCGAAACGGGCGCCCAAGCGGTGGCCGGCACCATCAACGTCATCACCCGGCAAGGCAAGCGCGGCGAGCCCATGGACTTGAAGTCGTCGGTGGCCACGCAAGGGGGTGAGGTCTCGGAAATGGTCGCCCTCAGCAAGCACGAAGAGTACGGGCATTTCTCGGCCAATTACACCCTCTCCGCCAACCACAGCACGCTGCCGACCCACACCGAAACCGACCTCATCCGTGAGGGCCTGGGAGCCAACCCAAGCTCTTTGGACCGCACCACCGTCAACGACACCACCACCCAGCGCGACAGCATCAACTCCACCGCCCGCTTTCAATTCCAAGGCGCGCCGGGCGAAACCTTGACGCTGATGCCCTTCTTGATGGCCTCGCGCACGACCACCACCGGCTTTGAAACCTTGTCGCAAACCAGCACGGGGGGTGGCTTGAGTGGTGACGATGAAGCCAGCACCCAAAACGAGAAAGACAGCTGGATGCTGCGCTTGAATGGGCAATGGAAAAAACCCCTGACCCCCGACCGCCTGATCGAGCTGAAGTTCCACGTCGGTGGCTGGAACAGCAACAACAACCAGGCCCAAACCGCAGGCCCTGAAGGCATCTTGCCATCCATGCGCCTGACCAACACCCTCACAGACCGCAGCGTCAACGCCAGCTTCAAGTACAAACAAACCTTGACCGGCGGGCATGAGTGGGTCAGCGGGGTGGAGCTGGAACAGGTGATTCGGGCCGAAGACGCCTATGCCACGCCCGCGCTGTTGGGCAACGATGGTGATTTGGGGGCCCATCAACGGCGCTACGCCTTCTACACCCAGGACGAGTGGCAAATCAACCCCCATTGGGCAAGCTATGCCGGTTTGCGCTATGAGCACATCGGCACCGATGGCAACAATGGACAGACCCAAGCGCAAAACAATTCCTCCGTGTTCTCGCCCCTGCTGCATGCCTTGTGGCGCCCAGAGCCGGACAGCCAAGACCAGGTGCGCATGAGCCTGACCCGCAGCTACAAAGCCCCAGCGGTAGCCTCCCTGATGGCCCCCTATTTACGCACCACCCAAGACAGCACCAATGGCCGCAATGGCCCGAGTGATCCGGACACCGTGGGCAACCCCTATTTGAAGCCCGAATTGGCGACCGGACTGGATCTCGCGCTGGAACATTACCTGCCTGACAGTGGCATTTTGAGTGCCTCGGTTTTTTACCGCCGGGTGGAAAACTATGTCCGCAACCTGGTGGCGCTGGACGCCAATACCGGGCGCTGGGCCTCGAGCCCCGAGAATGTCGGCACGGCAAACACCGAAGGTTTGGAGTTGGAAGCGAAATTCAGATTGAATCAACTCCTCCCCTCTGCCCCGGCGGTGAATTTGCGAACCAACCTCAGCCTCTTTCACTCCCAGGTTTTCGGGGTGCCGGGACCGCACAACCAGATGGACCAGCAACCCCATTTGACGGGCAATGTGGGCGGTGACTACCGGCTCAGAGGCTTGCCCCTGACCTTGGGGGGCAACCTCAACCTCACGCCCGCTTATGTCACGCAAACCAGCGAAGAACAAACGCTGAGCCTCTCGCGCAAACGCGAACTGGATGTGTATGGTTTGTGGAAGGTGGACAAAACCACGGCTTGGCGCTTATCCTTGTTCAACCTGGCACCCCATCTTTTTTCATCGGGCAACCTCTACCAGAGCCCGGCACTTCTGGAAAACAGTCAGGCCATCAACCAGACCTATTTGAATGTGCAGTTGCGGTGGGAGAAAAAGTTATAGGCCGGGCGTGAATGCCCACGGTCGCGCGATTTCGAGGGACTACACCACTGCAATGGAGGGACCAGTGCCTGCAAACAGCTGCGCTGGCTCGTCGGCGGCGAGCACCTGCTCGGCCCATAGCTTGAGCTTTTGGGTGTCGGATCGCAGGATTTCCTGCTTGACCGACAAAATTTGCGAGGGGTGCATGGAAAACACCCGCAACCCCATGCCCAACAGGAGTCGGGTCAGGCTCACATCCCCCGCCATCTCGCCGCACACACTGACCGGCTTGCCCTGCTGAGCCCCCTGGGCCAGGGTGCGCGCGATCAGGGTCAAAACGGCGGGGTGCAAAGGGTCGTACAGATGCGCCACCGACTCATCGGCCCGGTCAATGGCCAGGGTGTATTGAATCAAGTCGTTGGTGCCGATGGACAGAAAATCAAAATGGCGCAGGAACAGGCTGGCACTCAAGGCTGCGGCGGGAATCTCAATCATCGCGCCCACCCGCACAGGGCCGTACACCGCTCCCTCCCGGTCAAGCTCTTGCTTGGCTTGCTCCAGTGCGGCCAGGGTGAGACGAATCTCGGACGCATGGGCCAGCATGGGGATCAGCAAATTCACCTTGCCGTGCGCGGCAGCACGCAGGATGGCCCGCAACTGCGTGCGGAACATGTCGGGGTCGGCCAGGCTCCAGCGAATGGCACGCAAGCCCAACGCGGGGTTCAAGTAAGACTCTTCGCGCGGCTTTTCATCCAATGGCTTGTCGGCCCCCACATCCACCGTGCGGATGGTGACCGGCAAGCCTTGCATGCCGTCCACGGCACGCTTGTAGGCCGCGTACTGCTCGTCTTCATCGGGCAACTGGCCTTGACGGCCCATGAACAAAAACTCGCTTCTGAACAAGCCCACGCCCAGGGCCCCGGCCGCCACCGCGGCCTGGGTGTCGTCGGGCAGTTCGATGTTGGCCAGCAACTCGATGCGCTGACCATCCAAGGTCACGGCGGGCGTGTGGCGCAAGCGGGACAAACGCTCTCGCTCCAACTCGCCCTGGCGCTGCTTGAAACCATACTCGGCCAAGATGATGGGCGAGGGATCAACGATCATCACCCCGGCATCGCCGTCGATGATCACCCAGTCGTCTTGGCGCACCCATTGACTGGCGCCGCGCGCACCCACCACGGCGGGGATGTCCATGCTGCGCGCCACAATCGCGGTGTGCGAGGTTTTGCCCCCCACATCGGTCACAAAGCCCGCAAACACGCTTTGTTTGAACTGCATCATGTCGGCCGGCGACAGATCATGCGCCACCAAGACCAGGGGCACATCGACGGTGTCGTCCAAGAGCACTGCTTGTTGGCTTTTGCGGGCACCACTGGACACCGGCGTGACGGCCGACAGATCGCCTTTCAAGTGCCGCAACACCCGCTCCACCACCTGCTCCAAATCGGCTTTGCGTTCCCGCAGGTAGCGGTCCTTCATTTCATCGAACTGTCGCCCAATCACCTCCAACTGGGTGGTCAAGGCCCACTCCGCGTTGTACAGGCGCTCCCGCACCCAGTGCAACACCCCATCGGTCAGGGCGTCGTCTTGCAGCAGCATCAAGTGCACATCCAGCAAGGCCGAAAGTTCGGGCGGCGCCTCGCTGGCCGGCATTTGCGCCAGGGAGGTTTGCAGTTGACTGAGTTCATGGGCCACCGCATTTTTGGCGGCGATCAGGCGCGCACTTTCACCCTCGACCTGGCTGGCTTCAATGAAGTAATGCGCCACATCCAAACGACTGGAGGCCACCAAGACGGCCCGCCCAATGGCAATGCCACGGGCAACCGCCAGACCTTGAACGGTGAAGGTCATGGCTTCATTCGCCTTCGCCAAACTTGTCGTCGATCAAGGCCAGCAGGGCCTGACTGGCCGCCTGTTCGTCGGGTCCATCGGTTTCCAGTTCGACCGTGGCACCCAGACCAGCGGCCAACATCATCACGCCCATGATGCTTTTGGCGTTGATTCTTCGACCGTCTTTGCTCAACCAAACCTCTGACTGAAAGCTGCCGGCCAATTTGGTCAATTTGGCCGAGGCGCGGGCATGCAAGCCGAGCTTATTGCTGATGGTCGTGGTGGTTCTGATCACGCGGGGTTCTCCTTGTCTGATTTTGCGGGGCGGTACTGGCCACGGCCATCACACCTTGAATGCCGCCCGCCAAAGCTTTCTCCACCAGGCTGTCCAACGCTTCGTTGCGATAGGTCACAGCGCGCAGCAACAGGGGCAGGTTGACGCCCGCCAACAAACGAGAGTGGCGGCCATCGACCAGCTTTTGCGCCACATTGCAAGGGGTCGCGCCGAACACATCGCTGAGCACCAGGATGGGGTTCGGCCCCATCTCATGCATCATGATGCGGGCCGTGTGCAAGGTTTCTTCGGGGGACAGGTTGGGTTGCACATCCACCGCCCGGATGTCGTGCTCACAGTCAGGAAAGACGTGCAGCGCGCATTGCCGCAAGGCATGGGCGAGGGGGGCATGGGCAATGATCAGAATGCGGTTGTTCATGGGGATGGGTACCAACCGCCATTATGGCCAACGATCGGCCCTGATCAAGCCTGGGACTGCGCCTGGGCCAACAAAGTCTCGGCGTTGCTGACCTCAAATTTGCCGGGGGCTTCGCGGTTGATGCGCTCCACCTTGCCGTCTTTGACCAACATCGAGTAGCGGTCGCTGCGCAGGCCCATCCCACGGGCAGTGAGGTCCAGGGTCATGCCCGTGGCTTTGGCAAAGTCGGCGCTGCCGTCGGCCAGCATGCGCACCTTGCCATTTGTCTTTTGGTCACGCGCCCAAGCACCCATGACGAAGGCGTCGTTCACGCTCAGGCACCAAATTTCATCGACACCAGCGGCTTTGAAAGCCTCAAAATGCTCAACATAGCCGGGCACATGTTTGGCCGAGCAAGTGGGCGTGAAGGCCCCTGGCAAGGCGAACAGGGCGATGGTTTTGCCCGCGCTGGCCTGGGCCACATCGACGGCGTTCGGTCCAATGCTGCAGCCCTCCCCTTCGACTTCGCTGTATTCCATCAGGGTGGTGGCGGGCAGGGTGTCTCCGACGTTGATCATGGTGTTTCCTTCAGTAGAAATAAAAAAAGCGACTCAGATTATGAGTCGCTTTTGGTGTTCGCGCAGACGCTTTGGTTTAAACCGCAGCGGCCTTTTCAACCAAACGGGTCACGACCCAGTTTTTGGTGCGCGAGATGGGACGGCTTTCGGTGATTTCAATCACGTCGCCCACATGGTAGGCACCGTTTTCATCGTGGGCGTGGTACTTGCTGGACTTGGCAACAATCTTGCCATACAACGCGTGTTTGACACGGCGTTCGACCAGCACGGTCACGGTTTTGCTACGCTTGTCGCTGACCACTTTGCCAATCAAAGTGCGCTTGAGGGATTTTTTTTCTTCCGTCATGTCGGCCCCTTATTTGGCGGCTTGCTTTTCAGCAAGAATGGTTTTAGCACGAGCGATGTCACGACGCGTCACTTTGAGTGCGCCCGTGTTGCCCAGTTGTTGTGTCGCTTTTTGCATGCGCAGGCTGAAGTGGGCCTTTTGCAAGGATTTCACTTCGGCTTGCACGCCGGCGATGTCTTTTTGACGCAGATCAGCAGCTTTGGTCATACTTATTCTCCTGATTACTGGCCGAGCAAACGCGCGACAAAGGTGGTGCGCAATGGCAACTTGGCGGCGGCGAGGCGGAACGCTTCACGCGCCAACTCTTCGGGCACCCCCACGATTTCATACAACACCTTACCGGGCTGGATTTCAGCCACGTAGTAC
>CAIUTG010000195.1 GCA_903902035.1 uncultured Curvibacter sp.
CCACCGGCACTTCCTGCACCACCCAGTCCTCAGCCTGAGAAAAGGGCGCCCCCCCTGGGACTTGCTCGGCCCCGCGCCAAACCGGCACTTGAAGTGCGCCCCCCATCTCAAGCCCGGTCTGGCTCACACCTTTTCCATCAACCGAGTCGCCTCTTTGAGCAAGCCCAGTTGTTGACGGTCAAATTGCGCGTAGTCTTTTTGCCACTCGGAGGGCTGGGCGACTTTGCTCACATTCACCGCGGTCACCTTGTACTCGGGGCAGTTGGTGGCCCAGTCGGAGTTGTCGGTGGTGATGACGTTGGCCCCCGATTCAGGGAAGTGGAAGGTGGTGTAGACCACGCCAGGGGCCACCTTGTCGGTGACGGTGGCACGCAGCACCGTGTCACCTGCCCGGCTTTCAATGCCCACCCAATCGTCTTGCTGAATCCCGCGCTCCTCGGCATCGTGGGGATGGATGTGCAAACGGTCTTCCTGATGCCATTGGTTGTTGGCCGTGCGGCGGGTTTGTGCGCCCACGTTGTACTGGGACAGGATGCGGCCGGTGGTCAGCAACAGAGGGAATTTGCGGGTGACTTTCTCCTCGGTCGGCACGTATTGGGTGACGATGAAACGGCCTTTGCCCCGCATGAATTTGTCAACGTGCATGATGCTCATGCCCGCCTCATCGGTGTCGGCATTGTTGGGCCACTGCACACTGCCATAGCGGTCGATTTTTTCGAAGCTCACGCCATTGAAGCTGGGCGTCAACTCGGCAATCTCGGCCATGATTTCCCTGGGGTGGCTGTAGTTCATGGGGTAACCCAAAGCGTTCGACAGCATCTGGGTGACCTCCCAATCGGCGTAGCCCGACAGCGGCGGCATCACTTGGCGCACGCGCGAGATGCGGCGCTCGGCGTTGGTGAAGGTGCCGTCTTTTTCCAGGAAACTCGCACCCGGCAAAAACACATGGGCGTATTTGGCGGTTTCGTTCAGGAAAATGTCTTGCACCACCAGGCATTCCATGGCCTTGAGCGAATCGGTGACGTGCTGGGTGTTGGGGTCACTTTGCACAATGTCTTCGCCCTCGCAATACAGGCCCAAGAAGGTGCCCGCCTGCGCGGCGTCGAACATATTGGGAATGCGCAAACCCGGCTCGGCCTGCAAGGAGACGCCCCAGGCCGATTCAAACAAATGGCGGGTGGTGCTGTCCGACACATGGCGGTAGCCCGGGAATTCATGCGGGAAAGAGCCCATGTCGCACGAGCCCTGCACATTGTTCTGGCCGCGCAGAGGGTTCACCCCCACACCTTCCCGCCCCACATTGCCAGTGGCCATGGCAAGGTTGGCAATGCCAATGACCGTGGTCGAGCCTTGGGCATGCTCGGTCACGCCCAGGCCGTAATAAATGGCCGAGTTGACCTGGGGCTTCCAGGCACCCCGCTTCACGCCGGCCTGAGCACCAACGATGCCGGTGGCGTAAAGGCGCGCGGCTTCGCGCAAGAGCTGCGCAGGCACCCGGGTTTCGGCCTCCAAGGCCTCGGGTGAGTTTTCGGGGCGTTCGATGAAGGCGCGCCAGTCGCGGAAAGAGGCGTCGTCGCAGCGCTCGGCAATGTAGGCCTCATCGAGCAGGCCTTCGGTCGCGATCACATGCGACATGGCCGAGATGACCGCCACATTGGTCCCGGGGCGCAATTGCAGGTGGTAGTCGGCGCGGATGTGCGGCGACTTGACCAAATCGATTTGACGCGGGTCAATCACGATCAGCTTGGCCCCTTCGCGCAAGCGTTTTTTCATGCGCGAGCCAAAGACGGGGTGGGCATCGGTGGGGTTGGCCCCCATGACCAGGATCACATCGGCTTTTTCCACCGATTTGAAGGTTTGGGTGCCCGCCGAAGTGCCGTAGGTCTGGCCCAAGCCGTAGCCCGTGGGCGAATGGCAAACCCGGGCACAGGTGTCCACATTGTTGTTGCCAAAAGCGGCACGCACCAGTTTTTGTACGAGGTAAGTTTCTTCGTTGGTGCAGCGCGACGAGGTGATGCCGCCAACCGAATCCACGCCGTGTTTGGCCTGAATGCGTTTGAACTCGGAAGCGGCGTAGTTGATCGCCACCTCCCAGGACACTTCTTGCCAAGGGTCGTTGATGCTCTTACGGATCATGGGTTGGGTGATGCGGTCTTGGTGGGTGGCGTAACCCCAGGCAAAACGGCCCTTCACGCAGGCATGGCCCTCATTGGCCTTGCCTTCTTTCCAAGGCACCATGCGCACCACTTCATTGCCCTTCATCTCGGCCTTGAAGCCGCAGCCGACGCCGCAGTAGGCACAGGTGGTGACCACGCTGTGTTCGGGCTGACCGAGTTCGATGATGGATTTTTCTTGCAAGGTGGCGGTCGGACAAGCCTCCACACAAGCGCCACAGCTCACGCAGTCGGAACTCATGAAATCTTGGCCATTGCCGGCGGTGACGCGGGACTCAAAACCCCGCCCGCTGATGGTCAGCGCAAAAGTGCCCTGCACTTCTTCGCAGGCACGCACGCAGCGGTTACAAACAATGCACTTGGACGCGTCGTAGCTGAAATAGGGGTTGGAGTCGTCCACTTTGGCCTTGCTCGCGCCCTTGAAGTGGTTGTGAAGCGGGAAAACAGCAGTGCCCTGCTCTGCGGCACGCTCGCACGCTTGCTCGTGGTAGGCCGAATAACGCTCTTCGCGCAAGCCCGTCACGCCGGCCATGTCCTGCAGTTCGCAGTTGCCGTTGGCCGAGCAAGTCAGGCAATCGAGCGGGTGGTCGGAGATGTACAGCTCCATCACCCCTTTACGCAAGGTTTGCAACTGAGGCGTCTGGGTGCGCACCTTCATGCCCGCTTCAGCAGGCGTCGTGCAAGAAGCCGGGAAGCCGCGTCGGCCCTCGATTTCCACCAAACACAAGCGGCAAGAGCCAAAGGGCTCCAGGCTGTCGGTGGCGCAAAGCTTGGGCACCTGGACGCCAGCGTCCACAGCGGCGCGCATCAATGAAGTGCCTTTGGGCACGGTGACGCTCACACCGTCAATGTCCAGCGTGACCTCTTGTTCGGATTCACGCAAAGGGGTGCCGTAATCGGTGGATTTCAAATGATTGAGCATAGTGGGCTCCTCAGGCTTTCAGGCCAAAATCTTCGGGGTAATGGTTCAAGGCAGACAGCACGGGGTAGGGCGTCATGCCCCCCATGGCACACAGCGAACCATTCAACATGGTGTCGCACAAATCGCGCAAGAGCTTGACGTCTTGGGTTTGGGCCTGTTTGTTTTCGGTGCGCTGTAGACGAACCAAGATTTCTTCACCCCGCGTCGAACCAATGCGGCAAGGCGTGCATTTGCCACAGGACTCCAGGGCACAAAAGGCCATGGCATAACGGGCCAACTCGGCGAGGTTGGCGCGGTCGTCGTGCACCACGACACCGCCATGCCCCACCACACCGCCAAAGGCCGCATAGGCTTCATAGTCCAAGGGCGTGTCCCACTGGCTTTCGGGGATGTAAGCACCCAAGGGGCCGCCCACTTGAATGGCTTTGACGGGTCGGCCACTGGCGGTGCCGCCGCCGAAGTCAAACACCAACTCGCGCAAGCTCAGGCCAAAGGCTTTTTCGACCAGGCCACCGTGCTTGATGTTGCCCGCCAACTGGAATGGCAAGGTGCCACGGGAGCGGCCCATGCCAAAGTTTTTGTAAAACTCAGCACCCTTGGCCAGAATAACCGGCACGCTGGCCAGTGTGATGACGTTGTTGATGACCGTGGGTTGGCCCCACAGCCCTTCGATGGCGGGCAAGGGCGGCTTGGCGCGAACGATGCCGCGCTTGCCTTCCAGGCTTTCCAGCAAGGCCGTTTCTTCGCCGCACACATAGGCCCCAGCGGCCATGCGCACCTGCAATTCAAAGGTTCGCCCACTGTGCAACAGGTTGGGGCCCAAAAAGCCCGCTGCACGGGCCAAACCGATGGCCTGCTCGAACACCCTCACCGCATCGGGGTATTCCGAACGAATGTAAACATAGCCTTGCGTGGCCCCCACAGCCAAACCGGCAATGGCCATGCCCTCGATCAGCAGGTAGGGATCGCCCTCCAGGGTCATGCGGTCGGAGTAAGTGCCGGAGTCGCCCTCGTCGGCGTTGCAGACAATGTATTTTTGAGCGCTGGCAGCCCCCAGCACCGTTTTCCACTTGATGCCCGCCGGGAAAGCCGCGCCCCCGCGCCCCCGCAAGCCGGCGTCGGTGACCTGTTGCACGATGGCCTCTGGGGTCAAGGTGAGGGCTTGGCGCAGGCCAGCCCAACCCCCATGGGCCTCGTAATCGCTCAGGCTCAGGGGTTGGGTGACGCCCATGCGGGCAAAGGTCAAGCGTTCTTGCTTGGCCAGATAAGGCATTTTTTCGACCCAACCCAAACACAGTGGATGGGCCATGGTTTTTTTCAGAGCTTCAGGCTGGTCTTGCAAATCCAACAGGCCCGCCGCCAACAGGCCGTCCAGGTCTTCTGCCGCCACGGGGCCAAAACCCAATCGACCTTGTGGGGTGTCCACCTCCAACAAGGGTTCCAGCCAAAACAGACCGCGCGAACTGTTGCGCAAGACGTTGGCTGTTTTCCCGGCTGCCAAGACCGCCTTTTGCAATGCCTGGGCAACCTCATTGGCACCAACCGCCACCGCAGCACTGTCCTGCGGCACATAGAGAGTCAGACCTGCGTTGCTCATTTCGTCACCTCTGCCACTTGCGGGGCGTCTGAAGTTTTTGCTTGACCCAGGCGTTGGTTCACAATTTGATCCAAGCGCGCGGGCGTCAAGCGTGCATGGACACTTTGGTTCACGGCCATCGCTGGCGAAGAGGCACACAAGCCCAAGCAATACACCGGCTCCAGCAACAAATCACCCTGCGCCACGGCCTGCGCATGCGCCTCGCACGCATGCGCCCACAAGGCCTCACTGCCTTGTGCCTGACAAGATTCAGCGCGGCAGATTTGCACCACCACCCGGGCCACCGGTTCGGTATGGAAATGGTGGTAATAACTGACCACCCCATGCACCTCGGCACTTGACAGGTTCAGGCCCTGCGCAATCAAGGGCACCGCGTCACGGGGCACATGGCCCAGCTGATTTTGCACCGCATGCAAGATGGGCAACAAAGCCCCGGGCTGCTGGCCCAGCTCATCCAGAATGGACTGAACCACCGAGGCAAGCGACCTCGGTGAGGTGAGGGAAAGGGTCGAGTCAGAAGTCATGGAAAATCAAACAAAAATTTTGGTTGCACTCAAAAGCGTGCGATAGACACCCCAGGCCAGGGGGATGCAAACCACTGCCCAAGCCAGAACCAAGGTGAGAGTAGACGTTTGAGCCGCCCCACCCGTGGCCTGGGCTGTGGCTGAAGTGCCCAAGGCTTTTTCATGGGCAACCAGCTTGGCCTGGGCCAGCTCTTCATCGGTCATGAACCACTTGTCGGCCACCGGCCGAATCGCCCAGTTGCAGATCAGGCCAATCGCCAACATCCCCACCAGGATGTACATGGTTTGGTTGTAGACCTGGTCCCGTGGCAGCCCCAGGCCCAACTGGTACTCACGCATGTAGTTCACCACCACCGGCCCCAAAATGCCGGCCGTGGACCAGGCCGTCAACAAACGCCCGTGGATCGCACCCACATACTGGGTGCCAAACAGGTCCGCCAAATACGCTGGCACGGTGGAAAAACCGCCGCCATACATGCTCAAAATAATGCAAAAAGCCCCCACGAACAACGCCGTCGAAGCCGCCGCTGCACTGCCGGGCACGCTGGCATACAACAAGCCGCCCAAAACAAAGAACACGGTGTAGGTGGTTTTGCGACCCAGCTTGTCCGACAGACTGGCCCAGAAAAAACGCCCCCCGATGTTGAACAAGGACAGCAGGGCGGTGAACCCGGCAGCCACGCCAGCAATGGCTTTGAGCTGTGCAGGGTCCAGTTCAGAAAATGCGGCATGAACACCGATCAAACTGCCACCAAAGACTTCCTGCAACATGGGTGAAGACATGCCGATCACCCCGATGCCGGCGCTCACATTCATGCACAAGACCACCCAAACCAGCCAGAACTGGGGGATTTTGAACACATGCTTCACATCCACGCTGCGCTGGGTGATCATGGCGTTCTGGCTCGACTGAACAGGCGGGGTCCAGCCCGCGGGCTTCCAGTCAGAGGCGGGCACCCGATAACCCAAGGCGCCCCCCATCATGAAGACGAAATAAACCAGGGCCATGACCACAAAAGTCGGGGCCACACCCACGTCGGTGGGGGTGGCGAAGTATTTCATCATGTCTGCCGCCCAAGGCGAACCAATCATGGCCCCGCCCCCAAAGCCCATAATGGCCATGCCGGTGGCCATGCCCCGACGGTCCGGGAACCATTTGATCAGGGTGGACACGGGCGAGATGTAGCCCAGCCCCAAACCGATGCCGCCAATCACACCCGAGCCCAGGAGCATCATCCAGAATTGGTGCAGGTGCACGCCCAAGGCGGAGAACAGCATGCCGCCGCACCAGCACAGGGCCGCCACCACACCCGCTCGGCGCGGACCGACCCGCTCCAGCCAGCCGCCCCAGATGGCCGCAGAAGAACCCAGGAAAACAAAAAACAAGGTGTACATCCAACCCAAGGTGGCGATGCGCCAATTGCAATTGGTGACAAACAATTCTTGCAAGAACCCGATTTCAGGCCCGCACTTGACGCCATCGGAAGTGCCCAAGGCTTTTGACAGCGGTAACCAAAACACGGAAAAGCCATAAGCCATGCCGATGCACAGGTGGATGGCCAAGGCCGCAGGCGGCACCAACCAACGGTTGAAGCCTGGTCCGGCAATGGTGTTTTCTTTGTCTAGGAATTTAAACATTCAGTGAGTCCCTTCGATGATGTTGTCGCCATGTTTTTTGTGTCATCACATTCTCTGCGATTGGGCGGTAGGATTTTGAATCTCACACCGCAAAGATGCAAATCAGAAATGACTATGCCAAGATTCAGAAGCTGAATCAATAAGGTCAATAAGGCCAGCAAAAATTCAACTGCTGAGCGAACCGCTGTGCGCCGACAATTGAGCGTGCCAAAGCGGATCTTGAGCCATTTGCCAGGCCGCCTGGACCACCGGTCCTGATAGCTCAACCGTGAGGCACAACCAGCCAACCGGCGTTGCCAGCACCGGACTGACCAAAGGTTGAATTTGCAAATCCGGGTGTTGCGTCAGGGGCGCGACCAAGGCGCCCGGCAGAATGCTGGCCATCTGTCCGGCTTGCACACACACCGACAAGGCCGAAACCGCATTGGTTTCCATGGCAGGCACCGGCGCCACACCCGCTTGCTGAAAGGCGCCATCCACCAGACGTCGGTTGTGCATTTCAGGCGTGAGCAAACACAAAGGCCATTGGGCTGCCTCGGCCCAAGTCACCGGCTCGCCCCACACCGCTTGCGCAGCAGATGACGGGCGCGACCGCTCACGTCGGCTGAGCAAAAAATAGCGCTCATCGTATTGGTGCAATCGTTGCAAACTGTGCCCCGCCCGCTCCAAATACCCCAGCCCCAAATCCAGCGTGAGTTGCTCCAGACCCAATTCAATGGCTTGTGAAGACAAGGCCAACACCTCGGGCTGAATGCCCGGGTAGGTTTGCCGCAAGTGCACCGCAAAACGGGTGGCCACCGGAATCGCCGTGGGCACGGCACCGATGCGCAAGCGCCCACGGGGCTGGCCTGCCTGGCTTTGCAATTCCTGGGTCAACAGCGCGTTTTCTTGCAACATGCGCCGGGCCGTGGTCAGCACCTGCTCGCCTTCTTCCGTGAAGCCTGAGAACTGCCGGGCACGCTTGACGATCACCACCCCATATTCAGCCTCCAAAGCCCGCAAGGCATTGGACAAAGCCGGCTGCGTGATGTGACAGGCCTCGGCCGCGCGCCCAAAGTGGCGGTGCTGGTTGAGCGCGACCAGATAACGAAACGAGGCCAGTACATTCATGCCTCAAGTCCCCTGGCTGATTTTGATGGTGGGAAACTTGGACGAGAAGTCTTTGGCTTGCTGGGCCACCTTGAGCGCCACTTTGCGCGCCACGGTTTTGTAGAGACCGGCCACTTCGCTTTGGGGATCGGCCGCCACGGTGGGCGTGCCACTGTCGGCCTGCAAGCGGATTTGCAGGTCCAAAGGCAAGGCCCCTAAATAGTCAATGTGGTAGTCCAACGCCATGCGCTGGCCGCCATCGGCCCCAAAAATATGCTCCACATGGCCGCACTGGCTGCACACATGGACCGCCATGTTTTCCACAATGCCCAGAATGGGCACCCCCACTTTTTCAAACATTTTGATGCCCTTGCGGGCATCCAGCAGGGCGATGTCTTGCGGGGTGGTGACCACCACGGCGCCGGTGATGGGCACCCGTTGCGCCAAGGTCAATTGGATGTCGCCGGTACCAGGCGGCATGTCCACAATCAAATAATCCAGGTCTTTCCAGTTGGTTTGACGCAACAATTGTTCGAGCGCCTGGGTGGCCATGGGGCCGCGCCAAATCATGGCTTCGTCTTGCGCGACCAAGAACCCAATCGACATGACCTGAACGCCGTGCTTCAAATGCGGCTCCATGGTTTTGCCATCCAAGGTTTCCGGCTTGCCCGACAGGCCCATCATCATTGGCTGGCTGGGGCCATAAATATCGGCATCCAACAAGCCCACCCGGGCCCCCTCGGCGGCCAGCGCCAAGGCCAGATTGGCCGCCGTGGTGCTTTTGCCCACGCCCCCTTTGCCCGAGGCCACAGCGATGATGTTGCGCACCTCCGGCAACAAAGGCACGCCGCGTTGCACGGCGTGGGGCACCACCCGGCTCTTGACTTCGACATGGACCGCCAACACCCCGGGCACGGTCATCGCAGCCGCTGTCAGTGCCGCTTCCAAATCCGCCACCAAAGACTTGGCGGGGTAGCCCAATTCCACCACCAAGCTGACCTGCCCTTGTTCCACTTGCAAGGATTGAATGGCCTTGGCGCTCAACAAGCTGTGTCCGGTCAGGGGGTCAGGGACCGATTGCAAAACGGGGGTCAGGGCTTGCAGAACAACAGAATCAGAGGCAGATTGAGAGGACATGGTGATCACGATCTAAAAGCGAAGGTTCGAGCAAAAACCGCATCGGATGAAGCGGCGCAATGGGTGGGGAGTTTAGAACGAAGCCAAAGCCAACAGCCGGCTTGTGGGGATGGGGCCTAGAATCCAAGCTTTGCCGTTTGTCCCTATCCTTTTGCCTGCCCTGCCCATGACTCGCCGCCTGTTTGTCACCACCGCCCTCCCCTATGCCAATGGCAATTTCCACATTGGCCACATCATGGAGTACATCCAGGCAGACATCTGGGTGCGCTTCCAGCGCATGCGCGGCCACGAGGTGAATTTTGTGTGTGCCGACGACGCGCACGGCGCGCCCATCATGATTGCCGCGGAAAAAGCCGGCGTCACGCCACGCCAGTTTGTTGACAACATTGCGGCGGGTCGTCCCCCTTATCTACAAGGGTTTCACATCGAGTTTGACAACTGGAGCCACACCGACAGCGAAGAAAATCACGCGCTGTGCCAAGAAATTTACCTGGACTTGCAAAAAGCAGGCTTGATCGACACGCGCGAGATTGAGCAGTTTTTCGACCCCGAAAAAGGCATGTTCTTGCCCGATCGCTTCATCAAGGGCGAATGCCCCCAATGCGGCGCCAAAGACCAATATGGCGACAACTGCGAGGTTTGCGGTGCGGTGTATGCCCCGACCGATTTGAAGCACCCTTTCTCGGCCTTGAGTGGTGCCACGCCGGTGCTCAAGACCAGCCAGCATTATTTTTTCAAACTCTCTGACCCGCGCTGCGCCGCCTACCTCAAAGAATGGACGCAAGACGGCAAGTTGCAGCCTGAAGTCGCCAACAAAATCAAGGAATGGTTCGAGCCCAAAAAGGACGAGAACGGCCAGCCTTTGAGCGACGCCGACACGGGCCTGTCCGACTGGGACATTTCCCGCGATGCGCCCTATTTCGGCATTGAAATTCCGGGCGCTCCGGGCAAGTATTTTTATGTTTGGTTTGACGCCCCGATTGGCTACCTGGCCTCGTTGAAGAACCTCATGACCCGCCGTGGCGAAGACTTCGACGCCTTCATGGCCGACCCGGCGGTGGAGCAATACCACTTCATTGGCAAAGACATCGTCACTTTCCACACGCTGTTTTGGCCTGCCGTGTTGCACTTTGCCCAACGCAAAGAGCCGACCAATATTTTTGTGCATGGCCACCTGACCGTGAATGGCGAAAAAATGAGCAAGAGCCGGGGCAACGGCATCGACCCGCTCAAGTACCTGGGCCTGGGCATGAACCCCGAATGGCTGCGCTACTACATTGCCGCCAAGCTGAACGCGCATGTGGAAGACGCCGACTTCAACACCAGCGACTTTGTGACCCGCGTCAACAGCGATTTGGTGGGCAAGTACATCAACATCGCCAGCCGCGCAGCGGGCTTTTTGAGCAAGCGCTTCGAGGGTCAACTGGGCCCTGTGTCGGTCGATGGTCAAGCCTTGCTGGCGCACTTGCAGGCGGGCATCGCGCCCATCGCCGCGTCTTTTGAAGCGCGTGAATATGGCAAAGCGCTGCGCGACACCATGCTCTTGGCCGACCGCGTGAACGAGTATGTGGACCAAAACAAGCCCTGGGAATTGGCCAAACAAGCCGGACAGGCGGGACAGGATGCCCAAACAACACGCTTGCACGATGTCTGCACCACCTGCCTGGAGGCCTTTCGCCTCTTGACCCTGGTGCTCAAGCCCGTGCTGCCGGCCTTGGCGCAACAGGTCGAAACGTTTTTGAACATCGCGCCCCTGACCTTTGCCGACGCCAACCACCCCATGGGCGCAGGCCACACCATCCAACCCTACCAACACCTGATGCAGCGGGTCGACCCCAAGCACATCGAGGCCTTGTTTGAAGCGCCGCCCGCGGCCAAAACGCCTGCGGTCTCCAGCGTCGCCGCAACGCCGGAGGCTTCGCTGCCGGGTGGCGAAGCCATTGCCCCCCCCATCAGCATCGACGACTTTGCCAAGGTCGATTTGCGCATCGCCCAAATCGTTGCCTGTGAAGCCGTGGAGGGCTCAACCAAGCTCTTGCGCCTGAGTCTGGACGCGGGTGAGGGCCGCCTGCGCAATGTCTTCAGTGGCATCGCCAGCGTTTATCAGCCCGAACAACTGGTGGGGCAACTCACGGTGTTGGTGGCCAATTTGGCGCCCCGTAAAATGAAGTTTGGCGTCAGCGAAGGCATGGTGCTGGCCGCCAGCCACGCCGATGGCAAAGCCCAACCCGGCATTTACGTCCTAACGCCATGGCCCGGTGCCCAACCGGGCATGCGAATCGGCTAAAACAACGCACAATCGCGCTCTATGAACTGGCCCCTTGCTCGCTTTCGCCCTCGGTTGATAGACAGTTTGAAGCACTATTCAAGGGGGCGGTTCGTCAAAGACCTGGGCGCCGGGCTGACGGTGGGCGTGGTGGCCTTGCCCTTGGCCATGGCTTTCGCGATTGCCAGTGGTTTGTCCCCGTCCGCCGGGCTTTGGACGGCCATCATTGGTGGCAGCCTGGTTTCTATGCTGGGCGGGTCGAGCATCCAAATTGGGGGGCCAGCCGGGGCCTTCATTGTGGTGGTGTACGGCATCATCGAACGCTATGGGGTGGCAAATTTGCTCATAGCGACCCTGTTGGGCGGCATGGTGTTGTTTGCCATGGGCCTGCTGCGCTTGGGCTCTTTGGTCCGATTTGTCCCCACCAGCATCATTGTGGGCTTCACCAACGGGATTGCGGTGTTGATTGGCTTGTCACAAATCAAGGACCTGTTGGGACTGCAAATTGGCCACATGCCTGCCGAGTTTTTTGCGGCCATCCATGCCCTGCTCAGCCATCTGGACACCTTCAATCCCTGGTCATTGGCGCTGGGATTGGGCAGTTTTATCGGGCTGCTGGTTTGGGGGCGACTGTGGCGCCCCAGCCAGGCCCAAGCCGCGAGAATAAGGGAGTTGCTGGGCGATTTGCCCGGGTTCAATGGTGCCGCACAAACCCTGCAGCGACTGCCCGGACCCGTGGTGGCCTTGGTGAGCCTGACCGCCCTGGCTTGGTGGCAGGATTTGCCCGTCGACACGATTGGCAGCCGATTTGGCAGCATCCCAAGTGGTGGGCCCATTTTGGCTTGGCCCGATTTTTCTTGGGCCAGCGCCCGCATGCTGGTCGCGCCCACGCTGACGATTGCGTTGTTGGGTGCGGTGGAGTCCTTGTTGTGCGCCCGGGTGGCAGACCAAATGGTGGACCCCAAAACCGACCCCCGTTTCCACCTCAAACGCCACGACCCCAACCAAGAACTGATGGCCCAAGGTGTCGCCAATTTCATCACCCCGTTCTTTGGCGGCATGCCCGTCACCGGCACCATCGCCCGCACCGTCACCAATTTGCGGGCGGGTGCCACCAGCCCCGTCGCCGGGCTGCTGCATGCGCTCACCCTGGCTGCAATTGTGTTGATGGCAGGCCCCCTGGCCCTTCACATTCCTTTGGCCGTTCTGTCGGGCATTTTGTTGTTTGTCGCCTGGAACATGGGCGAATGGCATGCGTTCATTGACCAACGAGACTTCTCCTCCCACTACCGATTGCTGATGCTGGGCACTTTTTTGTTGACCGTGGTGCTGGATTTGACGGTGGCCATGGAGGTGGGCCTGGGTCTGTCTTGCGTGCTGTTTGTGCGCCGCATGGGCTCCCTGTTTGAGGTGCGCCCGCAAGAAGACCCTGCGACGCCAGATCAGAACCCACAGGAACATGAGCTTGCCCATGTCAAGCGTTTTGAACTTTATGGGGCCCTGTTCTTTGCGGCGGTTCACCGCATCGATGAGCTGATCGAAAAAGTCCGCCCCCACTCCACCTTTGTGTTGGACGCGCACCAGTTGATCGATTTGGACACCTCGGGCGTGGACGCCCTGCGCCAACTGAACCAGTCCTTGACCCAGCAAGGGGGAAGCCTGCACATCATCCGCGTGCAAGCCCAACCCATGAGCCTGTTGCGGCGCTCAGGCTTGGCGCAAGAAATTGCCGAGTGCGCACCAGAATAAAATAGCCCCTTCATTCAGAGGAAACCTCATGTCCTTCTTTCGCCGTCCCGATTACGCTTCCGACACCACCCAGTTTTTGCAAGCGCTCAAGACCCAGCACCCCGAACTGCCCGCCGAGCAAATCGCCGGCCGCGCTTTGTTGTGGGACAAGGCCATTGACCGCCAACTCCAAGCCGAGTTCCAGGCGGCCCGTGTGGCCCAGACCCCCTATGTGTACATTCCCAAACAGCCTTCCACGGCCGCCGCGTAATTCAGGCCCCTGACCCCAGCTTGAAGACGGGCATGACCGAGGTCTTGGACAACGTGGCCGTGGCTCGCCTGTACGGGGAGCCCCTTTTTAACCTGCCCAACGACCTCTACATCCCGCCCGATGCGCTGGAGGTTTTTCTGGAGGCTTTTGAGGGGCCGCTGGATCTGCTGCTCTATCTGATTCGCAAGCAGAACTTCAACATCCTCGACATCCCCATGGCGAGCGTGACCCGCCAGTATTTGGTCTATGTGGAGGAAATCCGCACACACAACCTGGAATTGGCGGCCGAATACCTGTTGATGGCGGCCATGTTGATCGAGATCAAATCGCGCATGCTGCTGCCCCCCAAGCGAGTCGCCGAAGGGGTCGAAGTGGAAGACCCCCGAGCTGAATTGGTGCGGCGCCTGCTCGAATACGAGCGCATCAAACTGGCTTCGACCCAACTCAACGCCCTGCCCCAAGAGGGCCGTGATTTCTTGCGGGCCCAAGTGGTCATCGAACAAAGCCTGGCACCCCGTTTTCCCGATGTGAATGTGCTGGATTTACAAGGTGCTTGGCAGGATATTTTGAAGCGTGCCAAACTGGTTCAACACCACAAAATCACCCGCGAAGAGCTGAGTGTGCGTGACTACATGAGTCGTTTGCTGCGCCAGCTGCAAGGTCAGAAATTTGTCGAATTTGAAAACCTGTTTGACCCCGAACAAGGCAGCACCGTGTTAGTGGTGACCTTCATCGCCTTGCTGGAACTGGCCAAAGAGACCCTGATTGAAATCACCCAGGCCGAGGCGTTTGCCCCCATTTATGTGCGCCTGTCTTACACCCCGGTGTGAGGGGCCAGCAGGCGCTATTCCAATCATCAAACGCTGACGTTTTCTGACTTGGGGCCACGCCCCATCAACTGCGCCACCGCTTCTTGGGGCTGGCATTGGCCGTCCAGCAAAGCCAGCACAGCTTGTGCAATGGGCATGTCCACACCCAAGGCCAGGGCCCGCTCAACCACCGTGCGGGCGCTGTAAACCCCTTCTGCCACATGACCCAAAGCCGCCAGGGCTTGCTTCAAGCTTTGGCCCTGGGCCAGCAACAGCCCCACTTGGCGGTTGCGACTCAAGTCGCCCGTGGCCGTCAACACCAAGTCACCCAGGCCCGACAAACCCATGAAGGTCTCGGTTTGAGCCCCCAAAGCCAAACCCAAGCGGGTCATTTCAGCCAAACCTCGGGTGATC
>CAIUTG010000196.1 GCA_903902035.1 uncultured Curvibacter sp.
GCGGTTGGCCTTGACCACCATGGCCATGGCGTTCCAACGCATGTAGGCGCGCAGGCGCTCTTCAATTTCGATGTTGCCACCGCAACGCTCTTCGGCTTCCGGCTCAATCGTGTTCACATAGCCCGTGTTGGCAGAAAACGGCATGTCGATGCTGTTGCCACGGGCATGTTCCAACAATTGTTCCAACAAAAAGTGAGCGCGCTCAGGGCCTTCGGTCTGAATCACGGCGGACAGGGCGTCCATCCACTCGCGGGTTTCTTGGGAATCGAGGTCCAAGTTCGGTTTGCTGGTCGAGTCCTGACTTGACATGGTTTGTCTCCACTGCTTGATCGTTTGAGCGAGCCACCTTAGCGCGCTTGCTTGTCAGTTTCTCATAAGTTTAAAAAAATTTCAAATTATGATTAAACTTTTCATATTACAAAATAAACCACCAGGGCCACCGCCCTAAACTGCTGGCTATCGTGAACCCCACCGCCCCCCCCCTTCGCTCTCAACGCCCTGCCTCGATTCTCCGCCGCTGGCGAATGTGGTGGCGTCAACGCCCCATCGCCTGGCAAGACCGCATGGCTTTTGCAGTTCCCATGGTCACTGTTTTGGTGTTCATGCTCACCATCGCGACTGTTTTTGGGTATTTGCATCAAGAAGAAATCAGCCGCGAACACGAGGCCATGCAGCGCGATATTCAATTGGCACAGCAGAACATTCGCTTGCGCTTGATTGACCACCAGGAGCGCCTGATGCGACTGGCGCGCAGCCTGGATGCGGGCCACGATGAGAAAACGATCCTGAACCGTTTCAAAATCAACGCCGAGGCGCAGTTTGAAGAAACACCCGAATTGCTCATGGTTTACCGCGTCAACCCGCAGGGTGTGGTGTCCGAAGGCTTGCGCAATCCCGACCACCTCAGCAGCCCGCCCGTTCAAATCGGCCAAACCCTGAACACCCCGTTGCAACGCGATGCGGCGGTTCAGGCCCATCTGCAGAATGGGCCGGTTTACAGCCCGCCCGAAATCAGCCCGGAGGGTCGGGGCCAGTTGAGCCTGTGGGTCCCGGAGGGGCGTCTCTCCAACCCGAGAGAAGGCACTTTGGTTGCGGTGTTTTCGCTGGACGCCTTGTTGCAACTGGGCGCCCCGCCTGGCTTGTTAGGACAATACGCCATGTCCCTGACAGACGCTCAAGGTCAATGGTTGGCTGGCAGCAGTTTGTCCAATCAAAAACACAGTCTGTTTTGGCCCTGGTCACAACCGCCCGAAGTTGAAACCCGCGCCGTTTCCCCCGTGGGTGAGCGCTTGATGTTGCGCGCCCGGGCCTATCGCACGTCCCAGGGCATGATTGGCAATTGGCTGCTCTGGATGGTGGGCTTGCTCAGCCTCTTGAGCGCCTGGATGTTGGTAGGCAATTGGCGCCACACCCGTCGCCGCGCCAAAGCCCAAGAGGCCCTGCGGATCGAGACCAATTTCCGACGCGCCATGGAAAACTCGGTTTTGACCGGCATGCGGGCCATGGATTTGCAAGGCAAAGTGACCTATGTGAACGCGGCTTTTTGTCAAATGACGGGCTGGAGTCAGGACGAGCTGGTCGGCCAGGTGCCGCCGTTTTCTTACTGGCGCAAAGAAGATCACCAACTGCTGATGCAACGTTTGGATCATGAGCTGCACGGACAAAACACCCGCAAGGGCTACCAAATCAAAGTCCGGCGCAAGGATGGCAGTTTGTTTGACGCCCGCATCTACATGTCCCCGCTGGTGGATGCTTTTGGCCACCAAACCGGGTGGATGTCGTCGATGACGGACATTACCGAGCCCAACCAGATCCGCGAGCAGCTTTCGGCTTCCTACGAGCGGTTTACGGTGGTGCTGGAATCCTTGGACGCTGCGGTCTCGGTCACCCCTTTGGGCAGCGAAGAGTTGTTGTTTGCCAACAAGCTCTACCGGCTCTGGTTTGGCAACAACGCCCTGGGGCACTTGAACCTGGTGGCCATGGCGGGACGACCTCAGGCGGCCTCCCAGCGGTCCGACACCAGCGGTGAAGACGTCGACGATTTCGCCGGACTGCCCACCACCTCCTTGCAGGACGCCCAAAGTGAGAATGCCCGGGTTTTCGTGCCCGAACTGGGCAAATGGTTGGAAGTGCGCTCGCGCTACCTGAATTGGGTGGACGGACGATTGGCCCAAATGGTGATCACCACCGACATCACCCAGCGCACCTTGGCCGAAGAACAGGCCCAGGCCCAGGCCGAACAGGCCCAAGCGGCCAGCCGCCTCATCACCATGGGCGAGATGGCCTCCAGTGTGGCCCATGAACTGGGCCAACCCCTGACGGCCATCAACAACTATTGCAACGGCATGTTGTCGCGCCTGAAGTCCCAGCAATTTGACGAAGCGGCTTTTGTGTCGGCTTTGGAAAAAACCGCTAAACAGGCCCAACGTGCGGGACAAATCATTCAACGCATCCGCTCTTTTGTGAAGCGCAGTGAACCCAATCGCAGCCCCTCGGAAGTGGCCCATCTGGTCGAAGAGGCCGTGGAGTTGGCGCAAATTGAAATGCGCCGTCGCCAGGTTCGCTTGAGTTATTACCTGGCCGCACGCTTGCCGGTCTTGCCCGTTGACCGCATCCTGATCGAACAGGTCTTGGTGAACCTGCTGAAAAATGCCGCCGAATCCATCGACGCCGCCAAGCGCCCGACCACCCAGCGACAGGTGGAATTGCGGGTCTTGCCCAAGCAGATTGAAGGCCGTGAGGTGGTCGAGTTTCAAGTCAGCGACACCGGCACCGGCTTGGCCCCCGAGGTGATCGATAAAATTTTTGACGCCTTCTTTACGTCCAAAATCGAGGGCATGGGCATCGGCCTGAATTTGTGCCGATCCATTGTGGAATCGCACGATGGCCGCATGCATTGTGAGAACCTTTACAATGGCGAGGATCTTGTAGGCTGTCAGTTTTCCTTCTGGTTGCCTGTCATGTCGGCCCTTTCCAGTCCAAATACACAAGAAACACCGTCAGTCCCTGGAGTTTAGTAAATGAGTTTGATTCCGAAGAAGGGCAGCGTTTACGTTGTCGATGATGACGAAGCTGTGCGCGATTCACTGCAGTGGTTGCTTGAGGGCAAAGACTACCGAGTCCGTTGTTTTGATTCTGCTGAAACCTTTTTGAACCGTTACGACCCCCGCGAAGTGGCTTGTCTGATTGTGGACATCCGCATGGGGGGCATGAGCGGCCTGGAGCTCCAAGACCGGCTGATCGAGCGCAAATCGCCCCTGCCCATTGTGTTCATCACCGGCCACGGGGATGTGCCCATGGCGGTCGAGACCATGAAAAAAGGGGCCCTGGACTTCATCCAAAAACCCTTCAAGGAAGACGACCTGGTGAACATGGTCGAGCGCATGCTGGAGCGGGCCAAGGACGCTTTCACCGATTCTTTGCAGGCCGCCAGCCGCGATGCCTTGTTGTCCAAACTCACCTCGCGCGAGGCCCAAGTCCTGGAACGCATTGTGGCCGGTCGGTTGAACAAACAAATTGCCGATGACCTGGGCATCAGCATCAAAACCGTGGAAGCCCATCGGGCCAACATCATGGAAAAACTCAATGCCAACACCGTGGCCGATTTGTTGAAAATCGCCCTGGGTCAAACGGGGGGCAAATCCTGAGCGCGCAAATCATCGACGGCAATGCGCTGTCACGCCAACTGCGCAGCGAAGTGGCGCAACGCAGCGCAGCCCTCAAGGCACGCGGCATCACCCCCGGCTTGGCCGTCATTTTGGTGGGTGACAACCCGGCCAGCCAAGTCTATGTGCGCAACAAGGTCAAGGCTTGCGAAGACAGCGGTCTGCGTTCGGTGCTGGAAAAATACGAGGCCAGTCTCAGCGAGACCGAGTTGTTGGCCCGCATCGAGGCCTTGAACCAAGACCCCGACATTCACGGCATCTTGGTCCAGCTGCCCCTGCCCGGCCATCTGGACACGCACAAAGTCATTGAGGCCATCTCCCCGGCCAAAGACGTGGACGGGTTCCACATGGCCAGCGCCGGCGCCTTGCTCACCGGCCTGCCCGGCTTTTGGCCCTGCACGCCCCACGGCTGCATGAAAATGCTCGAATCGATTGGCTACGATCTGCGCGGCAAACACGCGGTGGTGATCGGACGCTCCAACATCGTTGGCAAACCCATGGCCCTGATGCTGCTGCAACAAAACGCCACCGTCACGATTTGCCACAGTGCCACACCCGATCTCAAAGCGATGACCTTGCAAGCCGATGTCATCGTCGCCGCCGTCGGCAAACGCCATGTGCTGACCGCCGACATGGTCAAACCCGGTGCGGTGGTGCTCGATGTGGGCATGAACCGGGACGACAACGGCAAACTCTGTGGTGACGTGGATTTTGCGGGGGTCTCGCAAGTGGCCTCCTACATCACCCCCGTGCCCGGCGGTGTGGGCCCCATGACCATTACCATGTTGTTGGTCAACACCCTGCAAGCCGCCGAAAACAGCCTCGCCGCATAACACCCCCTCCGCCTGCTTGAAATCCCCCTGCCCTCCCTCAATTGCCTGACATGACTGTTGTGAATCCCTTGCTGCACTTTGAGGGTGCCCCCCCCTTCGATCAAATCCGTCCCGAGCAGGTGGCACCCGCCATGGGACAACTGCTGGAAGCGGCCGAAGCGGCCTTGGCGACTTGCACCACCGAGGCGTTTCCCGCCGATTGGCAGGCGATTGCCAAGGTGTTGGACGTGGCCACGGAGCGCCTGAGCCGCGCCTGGGGGACCATCAACCACCTCAACTCGGTGGCCGACACGCCGGCCTTGCGCGCCGCCTACAACGAGGCTTTGCCCAAAGTGACTGAGTTTTGGACGCGCTTGGGCGCCAACGAGTCGCTGTACGCCAAATACAAGGCCATTCATGTGGACGGCCTGAATGCGGAACAGGCCAAGGCCCATGCCAATGCCATGCGCAACTTGTGCTGTCAGGCGCCGAGCTGCAAGGCGATCAGCGCGAGCGCTTTGCCCAAATTCAAGAGCAGCAAGCGCAGGTGGGTCAAAAGTTCAGCGAAAACGCACTGGACGCCACCGACGCCTTTCACCTGGATGTCAGCCTCGCCGAATTGGCGGGGGTGCCGGCCGATGTCATTGAGGCCGCTTGGTCCCATTTCAAGGCCAAAAACGGGCTGGCCGCTGACGAAAATGCGCCCGAGGACCCACAGGCTGCCTGCTACCGATTGACGCTGAAGATGCCCTGCTATTTGCCGGTCATGCAGTATGCCCACAGCAGCGCCCTGCGCGAACGCCTCTACACGGCATACGTCACCCGGGCCAGCGAACTCTCGGACCCTCGTTTTGACAACACCGAATTGATTCGAACCCTCCTGGCCTTGCGTCAGGAAGAGGCCCGTTTGTTGGGCTTTGCCAATTTTGCCGAGTTGTCCCTGGCCACCAAAATGGCCGAGTCGCCCGCCCAAGTGTTGACTTTTTTACGCGACCTGGCCCACAAGGCCCGTCCTTATGCCGAAAAAGACGTGGCCGACATGCGGCAATTTGCCGCCGAAAACCTGCAACTAACAAACCCTCATCCGTGGGACTGGACTTACATCGGCGAAAAGCTCAAGGAGGCCCGCTTTGCCTTCAGTGAGCAAGAAGTCAAGCCCTATTTCACGGCCCCCAAGGTGCTGGCCGGTTTGTTCAAAATCATTGAAACCTTGTTTGAAGTCAGCATCCAGCCCGCCCAGGCCCCTGTCTGGCAAGCTGGCGTTGAATTCTTTGAATTGCGCCGGGGCCCGCAATTGGTGGGGCAGTTTTACCTTGACCCCTCGGCCCGCCAAGGCAAACGCGGCGGCGCCTGGATGGACGATATTTGCGCCCGTTGGCTGCGCCCCGACAACGGCCAACTGCAAACCCCCATGGCCCATCTGGTGTGCAACTTTGCAGCCGGGGTGAATGGCCAACCCGCCTTGTTGACCCACGACGACGTCATCACCCTGTTTCATGAATTTGGTCACGGCCTGCACCACCTGCTCACCCAAGTGAACGAGCGGGATGTCTCCGGCATCAGCGGGGTGGAATGGGACGCGGTGGAGTTGCCCAGCCAGTTCATGGAAAACTTCTGCTGGGAATGGTCGGTTTTGCGCCACATGACCGCCCATGTGGACACGGGTGAACCCCTGCCACGGGCTTTGTTCGACAAGATGCTCAAGGCCAAAAATTTCCAGAGTGGTTTGCAGACCTTGCGCCAAGTCGAGTTTGCTTTGTTCGACATGTTGCTGCACACCCATGCCACCCAGCCCGGTGAGCGGTTTGACTTTCAACAAGTCTTGAACGATGTGCGCCAAGAGGTGGCCGTGTTGCCCTCGCCTGCTTTCAGTCGCACCGCCAACACCTTCAGCCATATTTTTGCCGGTGGCTATGCCGCCGGCTATTACAGCTACAAATGGGCCGAGGTCTTGAGTGCCGACGCCTATGCTGCGTTTGAGGAAAGCGTTTTGCCCGACGGCTCACCCAACCCGGCAACGGGCCGCCTTTACCGCATGGCCATTTTGGAAGCCGGGGGCAGCCGCGACGCCATGGACTCCTTCAAAGCCTTTCGCGGTCGGGCGCCCCAAATAGACGCCCTGCTGCGCCACCAGGGGATGGCGACCAGCGTGTCAGCGTCCCCGGGCGCTTAAAAGCGGATGGTTTTGACGCCGCTGGGCGTGCCCAGCAGGCAGACCTGGGCCTTTTGACGGGCGAACACCCCCACGGTCACCACCCCGGCCCATTGATTGACCTCTTGCTCAAAGGCCATCGGGTCTTCTATCTTGAGCCCCCGCACATCCACAATGTGCTGGCCGTTGTCGGTCACCAACGGTGCCCCGTCCTTTTGCCGCACCGAGGCTTGACCGCCCCAGGCCTGGAACTGGCGCATCACCTGGGCCGTCGCCATCGGTAACACCTCCACCGGCAGGGGGAATTGCCCCAAGGTGCTGACCCATTTGGATTCGTCGGCAATGCAGACAAACTGCCTGGCCAGGCTGGCGACAATTTTTTCGCGGGTCAAGGCCGCCCCGCCCCCTTTGACCATGTAACCATGGTGATCAATTTCATCGGCCCCGTCGATGTAAACCGCCAATTCGGTCACGGCATTGGCGTCGAGCACCGGAATGCCCAAAGCCAACAAGCGCTCGGTCGAGGCCACAGAACTCGACACCGCGCCCGGAATCTGGTCTTTGAGGGTGGCCAGCGCATCGATGAATTTGTTCACGGTGGAACCGGTGCCCACGCCCACAATTTGGCCGGGCACCACATAGCTCAGGGCCGCTTGGCCTACCAGGGTTTTTAATTCGTCTTGGGTCAAAGCAGTCGTCATGGCAAGGCTTAGGAGAAAATAGCGCATTATCCTTTGTCTTTGTTTGACCGTCGCGCATGTCCTCCTCCTTTTCCCTGTCTGCCTTGGGCTATGCCTTGGCCCGCCCTTTTCTGTTCCAACTGGACGCCGAGCGCGCACACGACCTCACCCTGGACCGTTTGGCCCAATGGCAAAACACCCCCCTGCAAGCCCTGTGGTCAGCGCCCCGGGTGGCCGATCCTGTGACCTTGGCGGGCTTGACCTTTCCGAACCGCGTTGGCTTGGCCGCCGGCCTGGACAAAAACGCCCGTTGCATCGACGCTTTTGCCGCCATGGGCTTTGGCTTCATTGAAGTGGGTACGGTGACGCCCCTGGCCCAGCCTGGCAACCCCCAGCCCCGCCTGTTTCGCCTGCCCCAAGCCCAAGCGCTCATCAATCGACTGGGATTCAACAACCAGGGTTTGGAGACCTTTGTCAACAATGTGCAGCAATCGCGCAGCCGCCAGCAAGCGGGCAAAAGCTTGTTGGGTCTGAACATCGGCAAAAATGCGGCCACCCCCATCGAGCGCGCCACCGACGATTACTTGATCGGTCTGGCCGGTGTCTACCCCTTCGCTGATTACGTTACCCTCAACATCTCCAGCCCCAACACCAAGAACCTGCGCGCCCTCCAAAGCGACGAAGCGCTGGACGGCTTGCTGGCCGCCTTGGCCCAACGGCGCGAAAGCTTGTCTCAGGCGCACCAAAAACACATTCCGCTGTTCGTCAAAATCGCCCCTGATTTGGACGAAACCCAGGTCAAGCTGATTGCGGCCACCCTGCTGCGTCACGGCATGGATGGGGTGATTGCCACCAACACCACCCTCGCAAGAACGGCCGTGCAGGGCCTGCCCCACGCCGAAGAGGCGGGCGGCCTGAGCGGGCGGCCGGTGTTCGAGGCCAGCAACCAGGTGATTCGCCAACTGCGCGCCGAAGTCGGCCCCGGCTTTCCGATCATTGGCGTGGGCGGCATCCTCAGCGCTGCAGACGCGCTGGCAAAACGCCAGGCCGGTGCGGACCTGGTGCAGCTCTACACCGGCCTGATCTACCGAGGCCCCGCCTTGGTGGGCCAAGTGGCCCAGGCTTTAGCGGCCTGAGCGACAAGCGCTTAAATCGTCACGCCGCCATCGACCACCAGACTTTGGCCCGTCATGTAGGTGCTGGCCGAGGAAGCCAGGTAGACGGCTGCGCCGGCAATCTCATCGGGCAGGCCAATTCGGCGCAGCGGCGTGGTTTGCATGCGCTCGCTCAAGGCCGCCTCGTCTTCCCACAGGGCGCGGGCAAAGTCGGTCTTGATCAGACCGGGGGCAATGCAGTTCACCCGAACGTTGTGGGGGCCATACTCCACCGCCAAATTGCGCGCCAACTGCATGTCGGCGGCTTTGCTGATGCAATAAGCGCCAATCACCGGCGAACCGCGCAGACCGCCGATGGAAGACACAATGATGATGGAGCCGCTTTGGCGCTCTACCATGGCCGGTGCCACCAGGTTGATCAACCAGTGGTTGGCGACAATGTTGTTGTCCAGAATCTTTCTGAACTGCTCATCGGCAATGCCCGCCTGCGGACCGTAGTAAGGGTTGCTGGCGGCGTTGCAGACCAGGGTGTCAATGCGCCCCCATTTCTTCAAAGTCTGTGCCACCAGGTTCTCTAAATCCGGCTTGGCAGAGATGTTGGCGGTCACCACGATCGCGCGTTCCTCACCATACCGGGCGTTGATGGCGTCGGCCACCGCTTGGCAAGCGGGTGCTTTGCGCGAAGAAATCACCACCCGCGCTCCCTGCTCGGCCAAACGCTCGGCGATGGCACGACCAATCCCACGCGAAGACCCGGTGATCAAGGCCACCTGCCCTTGCAAATTGAACAAACCCATGTTGACTCCTTGTATGACCAACGCCTAGGGTAATGGCTGCGCCTGGTTTTGCCCACCCAAGCCTTGTCACGCAAGTGGCACTCATCCATGCCCGGCAAAGCCGATCAGGCGCCTTTGATGAGAGACAATGCCGCGATGCCTTCCCCCACACAAACGCCCCGGCACGACCCAGGCCATTACGCTGTCCCCCATGCCGTGCGTGCCCTGGTGGCCATCTGGCTCTCGGTGGCTCTGGGGGCCCTGGACACGGCGATTGCCAACACCGCCTTGCCCGCCATTGGTGCCGATCTGCACAGCAGTGCGGCCGCCTCCGTCTGGGTCATCAATGCCTACCAGTTGGCTGTGGTGGCGTGTCTGCTGCCCTTGGCCGCCTTGAGCGATGTTTGGGGTCCCAAACGAATTTTCATCGGGGGCATTCTGGTCTTCACCCTGGGCTCATTGGCCTGCGTGTTGGCCCCCAACCTGCCCTGCCTGGCCCTGGCCCGGGTGGCCCAGGGCATCGGCTCGGCGGGGGTGATGGCGGTGAATTTGGCCCTCATCCGTTTGATCTTCGCGCCCAACAGTTTGGGCCGGGGGGTGGGCATGAACGCTTTTGTGGTGGGCCTGGGCTTTTGCATGGGGCCAACCGTGGCCTCTTTGGTGCTTTCGGTCGCTTCCTGGCCTTGGCTTTTTGGCATGAATTTGCCTTTGGGACTGCTGGGTTGGTTTTTGGGCAGTCGCTACATTCCCGAGCCGCCCCACTCACACCCGGCAGCGGCCAAGCCCTTTGACTTTCCCTTGGCGGTGCTGACGGGTTTGACCTTTGGTGCCTTCATTTTCACCCTGACTTCGGCGGCGCAACAAGCCTCAGCCGAGGTGATCGGGGTGTCCGCCTTGACCGCCCTGCTGGCGGGCATCGCCTTGTTGCGGCGCCAAAGGGGCGCCAGCGCGCCCATGTTTCCGGTGGACTTGTTGGCCCGCCCCTTGTTCAGCCTGTCGGTGCTCACGGCCATTGGCGCTTTTGCCACCCAGGGTCTGGCCTTTGTCAGCTTGCCCTTTTATTTTGAAACGGTGTTGCTGCGCGACCCCATTCACACCGGCTTTCTGATGTCGGCCTGGGCCTTGGTGGTGGCCTTGGTGGGGCCCTTTGCGGGTCGCTTGTCTGACCGTTACCCGCCAGCGGCCTTGGGCGGCGTGGGCTTGTCCCTGCTGAGTTTGGGCATGCTGAGTTTGGCCCTCATGCCCTTGGACGCTTCCGGTTGGGGCATTGCACTGCGCATGGGGTTGTGCGGTTTGGGGTTTGGTTTTTTTCAATCGCCCAACTTGAAGACCATCATGTCCAGCGCCCCCGCCAACCGCAGCGGCGGTGCCAGCGGCATGGTGGCCTTGGCCCGCCTGACAGGACAAACCTCGGGGGCTGCGCTCACGGCCCTGTGTTTCAGTTTGGCTGGGACGCAGGGCTCAGGCTGGGCCTTGGGCCTGGGCACCCTCACCGCAGGCGTGGCCGCGGCGATCAGTTGGTCGCGCCTTTGGGCAAAATAGGCCATGCAAGCTGTTTTTGAGCCCCATCCCTCTTTCATCTGACCTGGAGTTTGACATGAACACCCCGCGCGAAGGCCTGCAACTGCGCTCCAAAATCCGCAACAACGGCACCCTGGAATTGGCGTTGGTCAACCAATTGCTGACAGCCCCCAAAGACGATGAGGTGGTCATCCAGGTGCAAGCCACCCCCATCAACCCGTCCGACATTGGTCTCTTGTTCGGCGCGGCCGACATGCGCACGGCCCAAACGGCCGGCACGGGTCGCTTTCCCATGGTGGTGGCGCAAGTGCCGCAAGCCGCCATGCCCAGCATGGCCGCCCGGCTGAATTTGTCCATGCCTGTGGGCAACGAAGGCGCGGGCCTGGTGGTGGATGCGGGTGCTTCAGCGTCGGCGCAAGCCCTGCTGGGCAAGACCGTGGCCGTGATGGGCGGCGCCATGTACTCGCAGTACCGCACGGTCAAGGCCCTGGATTGTTTGGTGCTCCCCGAAGGGACCACGGCGGCGCAGGGGGCCTCCTGTTTCATCAACCCGCTGACCGCCCTGGGTTTTGTGGAAACCATGAAACGCGAAGGCCACACGGCCTTGGTGCACACCGCCGCCGCCTCGAACCTGGGGCAAATGCTGAACAAGATTTGTCTGCATGACGGGATTGGCTTGGTGAACATTGTGCGCAAACCCGAACAAGCCGAGGTTTTGCGCGCACTGGGTGCCAAGCATGTGGTGAACAGTGTGGCCAGCACCTTTGCGGCCGATTTGGCGCAAGCCTGTTTTGAAACCGGCGCCACCTTGGGTTTTGATGCCACCGGGGGCGGGCCTTTGGCCGGACAAGTGCTGGAAGGCATGGAGGCCGCGCTCAACCGCCATGCCACCAGCTACAGCCGCTACGGCTCCAGCACCCACAAGCAGGTTTATCTGTACGGCAATCTGGACATGCGTCCCACCGAAATCAAACGCAGCATTGGCATGGCTTGGGGGGTGGGCGGCTGGTTGGTCTTCCCCTACCTGCAAAAACTCGGGCCCGATGCCAACATGGCCCTTCGGCAGCGTGTGGTGAGTGAACTTCACACCACCTTTGCCAGCCACTATGCCAAAGAAATTTCTTTGGCCGAGGCCCTGAGCCTGGAGGCGATTGCCCAGTACGGCAAACGGGAGACGGGTCTCAAATACCTCATCAACCCCAGTCGTTGGTAATTTCTGAGGTGGGGGCGGACGATCAAGCCCGCAGGAACAGCGTTACCAGCGGTTGATCGCCCACCTGACGGCTGCAATGGCCATGAACTTGGGGATCAAAGGCTTGCCCTGGGGGCAAGAGATCGGCCGAGTAAAAATGCTGCCCCGGGCCAAACAAATGGCGGCTGCCATCTTGCAAGCCGATTTCCATTTGCCCCTGCAAGATGAACACCCATTGGGCCTCTCCCGTGCAATGAAACTCACTGCGAAAACCCACCGGGCTCTCACGCAATTGATAGCCGCCACTGGGCAACAGCGCACTGAGTCGGGCCTGCGGCTTGCCTTCGTTCAAAGGCAACACCTCGGTTTTGAAGCGGGCCACGCCTCGGTCGTCGGTGTAGAGCACGGTTTTGATGAATTCGCTCATAGCTGAATTGCGTTAAAATAGACGGTTAAATTTGATTGCGAGATATTAATGCCAAAAGACGTCGCTACCAACATCAGCCAAGACGGCTTGCGCTACAAATCACGACCCACCGGATCCCCCTTTGGTGAAACCGCCAGCCATTCCACCATGAGTTGCTTCAAGTGTGGCCTGCACAAGTCACGGGCCTTGGGTTCATTCAAGAAAATGCTGGGCAAAAGCATGTTTGTCTGCTTTGATTGCAAACCCGCCACCCCCAAAGAAACCACCCCAACGGCCACCCCTTCCAGCACGGCCAAGGGCTGAACTGGGGTCAAAAAAAAGCACGCTTCGCAGCGTGCTTTGAAAGGTCCCGGAAATCTCTATCACAGAGAGCTGGTTGCCATAGGCCTGAGCCCACTCAACCAACCAAGCCCATTCTACGGCTTGGTCATGAATCTGCTATAGGGAGTTACCCAGTTAGGGATTTAACGGGTGGGGTGATTTGAGGCCAAAATCCAGCCCCTTGATGAGTGGATACACTTGGGCATCAGCCGCCGTGTCCAAGTACACGGCATCGAAATAATCTCGGGTGGCCGCCGGCACGGGCGGCAAAGCAAGCCAGTCCGACGCAGTCAAATTGCGCAAACAAACCACTTCGCTGATCTGTAACATCACAGGCACGGCCTCGGAAGTAGAGCCAAACACCACCCCCATGGCAGGCTCCGGCGCGGAAAAGCCCAAAAACTCAGCCAGGTTCAAATTCTGCAACACCGTGTCGCGCCATTCGCAATGGGCCCCTGCCCCTGAATGGCGCTTGTCCAAAGCCAATACCTCGTGCACCGCCAGCGCATCCAGCAGAATCTGAACTGGACCGGCTCGAACTTGAAGGTAAATGGCCATGGGCGTTGAACCAGCTGATTGCTTGAGCTCAGGCCGCCAACTCGGGCGTCTTTGTCACCGCGGCGGCGTGCGGCAACCTCATGTGGCCCTGTGCTTGGACATTTTCAGCAAGCCGATAAATGGCTGCGCCGTCCAAAATCAAGACCACCCGGCCATCACCCAAAATGGAAGCCCCACCCACCCCCGGCAAGGCAGACAAGCGCGGATGGATGTCTTTGGTGAACAGCTCTTGACGTCCGACAAACTCGCTGACCGAGACCCCCAGGGTGCGTTGACCATCGGACAAAACCACCACGAAACGGTGCTCGTCATCGACTTGCTGCGTGAAGCCCAACAACTCATCCAAGCGCACAATCGGCAGAAAATTGCCCCGCAGCAAAATGGCCGTACGACCTTTGACGGTCTGCACATCGAAATCATTGATTTCAATCAGTTCGGCGACATAGCGACCGGGGATGGCCAGGGTTTGACGAGCTGCATTGACCAGCAGCACTTCTTGCACGGCTGCCGACAAGGGCATTTGCATGGTGAAGGTAGAGCCCTTGCCCACTTCGGAGTCCAGCTGGATGTGGCCGCCCAAACGCATCACATTGGTTCGCACGACATCCATCCCCACCCCCCGGCCTGAGGTTTCAGTGACCACATCGGCGGTGCTGAAACCGGCTCGGAAGATGAACTTCAAAATGTCCTCTTTGGACAGCAATTGGCTTTCTTCCTCTTTGATCAAACCGCGCTCCACCGCTTTGCGGCGGATGCGCTCGGGGTCCATGCCCTTGCCGTCGTCGCTGACTTTGATCAAAATGCGGCTGCCCTGTTGTTCGGCTTGGATGCGTATCACGGCTTCTTCCGGCTTGCCTGCGGCTTTGCGCTCGGCGGGGATTTCCACCCCGTGGTCAGCACTGTTGCGCACCATGTGCAGCAAGGGGTCGGCCAAAGACTCCACCATGGCTTTGTCGATTTTGACCTCCTGGCCCAACAATTCCAGACGAATTTGCTTGCCTTGTGCCTGCGCCAAATCCCGCACCATGCGCGGGAAACGTTTGAACACCATCTCGACGGGCACCACCCGCAAGCCCATCACACTGTCTTGTAACCTCGACAAAGCGCCCTGGATCAAGGCATCGGTTTCTTGCAAGCGACGCCCTTGTTCGTCGATCAATTCCAGCAGCTTTTGCAACAAGCCATTTTGCGCACTGTCCATTGAAGCGCCGTCGCTGTCGCGTCGCAGCGTCATGGCCATGTCACGCAAGCGCTGGTCTGCAATCACGTGGGCCAATTGCCCCCGAACCAAGACCATTTCGCCAATCTGATTCATGAATTGGTCCAGCATTTCGCCAGGCACACGAATCACGTTGGAGGTGGGGGGGGCGGCCGCGGTTTTCGCTGCAGCAACCGACTTGGATTCGGCCTTGGCTTTGGGCGTCGTGGCAGCGGTCTTGGCACTGGCCTGGGTCAAATTTTGACCCAACTGGGCCTTGAACTGGATCAGCTTTTGCGCGGGGTCCAATTCCTTGAGTTCAGTTTCGATGCTTTGTCGATCGGCTTTGGAGATGAACAACATCTCGTACCAACTCATGTCATCGACAAAGATCGACCGATTGGTAATGACACTCCCTCGCTTTTGCAACCAAGCCAAAAAGGCCCCAGCCACCGCCTCGTCCGACTCCAGATGCGCCATGATCAAGAAGGCATTGGCGCCTTCTTGAATCAGCTCCATCAATTCGCGCGCATTGTCCGGCGACAAAAGCTCGGCCAATTCGGTGGGAATCTCAAGATTGGCAACAAAATGCCGCACCGCATCGGCAGGCGTCTCGCCTGTTTTGTCGTTGCCCCAGAGGTACTCTTTCATGCGCTGACCCAAACGCTGGTGCTGGGTTTGGAAAACGGGCTGGGTCAGCGGCGATTTTTCAGAACTGGCGATCAGGTCCTTGATAAAGGCAATCGAATCCCGGGTCAGTTGGATGACCTCGCTGTAAATGCTGAGCTGGCGCCGCGCTGCGCGGGCATAGGCATCAACAAAAAGTAGCGGCAAGTCCAGATGCATGTCCGGATAAAGCGACGTCAAATAGGAATTGACGCGGGAAAATTGCTGGGAGATTTGATCCGACAGGTCCTCATCGGCGAGGTCGGCGCGTGATTCAAACACGTCCAAATGAGCCAAAATCTCATTCAGCAATTGATCCAGGTTTTCACGCAGCGTGCGCGCCAACATTTTGGCCAGGGATTCCCCACCCAAATCGCTGCCCGTGGTTTCACCCAAAGCGCGGATATCGCTCAAAAAAGAAACGATGTTGTCAACCAGTTTTTCAGCCGTCTCGGCTGAAAATCCTTCGCTACTGGGCAAGGTCTCCAGCATGTTGTTGATGCGTTGCGTGATGCCCGCATAGCCCAACTTGGTTGAAGCCTTGACCATCCAGCCCAAAGGGGCCCGAATGTCGTTGGCGACAGACAACACCTGTTCCGGTGCTGCTTTGGCCGCAATGGAGGACGCGAGTTGCTCCAGAATGGGCACGCCATTGCGCACCAAGCGCAAAAAA
>CAIUTG010000197.1 GCA_903902035.1 uncultured Curvibacter sp.
ATCCCGCAATTCCTGGTCCGCCAGAAGTTGCTCGTACTGTTCTTCGTCGCGCTTATTCTTGATCCCTTTAAAAATATCCCACAGGTCCGAGTGCCGCTGCGGAAGCTTTTGCACTTCTTCAGCAACATCGTTGATGGCATCGTCCAGACTGCCGGTAAAGCCTTCCCAGCGCACATTCATGCCCACCTTCAGGAACACATTCACGATGCCGGTGTCTTGACAAATCGGGCGGTGGCCGATGGCGCTCATCTTGCTGTTGGTCAGGATTTGCGCCATGGCGTCTTTGGCGGCCGGGCTTTGTTCCCGTTCATAAGCACGGGCCAAGTGCTCGATGTAATCCGCAGGGTGGTAGTAGCTGATGTACTGCAGAGCGGCGGCAATGGACTCGATGAGGTCGTTTTGTTGAATGGTGGTCATGGGATTCATGAGGTTGTTGCTTAGGGAAAAACCAGGGGCCAGGAGACATTCTAATTTTGACAGCCCTGGGTTAACCTCGGCTGACATTTAGGTGTCAGTGGCTTGTAAGTGCCTAAAGCCACATTATTGAGTTAAGTCAGCCGACTGCCTTTAACCGATTTGGAGACAAAACATGAGCGAAGCCCTTCCTGTCTACATGCCTTCCGAGGCTTTTGTCAAAAACGCCCATGTCTCGGGCATGGACGCTTACAACGCCTTGTGCGCCGAGGCCGAACGGGATTACACCGGTTATTGGGGTCGTTTGGCGCGTGAGTTGATCACCTGGAAAAAACCTTTCACCCAGGTGCTCGATGAGAGCAATGCCCCTTTCTTCAAATGGTTCCCCGATGGCACCTTGAATGTGTCCTACAACTGCTTGGACCGCAATGTGGAAAAGGGTTTGGGCGACAAGACCGCGATCATCTTTGAAGCCGATGGCGGCGAAGTCACCAAAATCAACTACAAAGACCTGCTGGCCAAAACCTGCCAAATCGCCAACGGCCTGAAGTCCATTGGCATTGGCAAGGGCGACAGGGTGGTGATCTACATCTCCATGTCCATCGACGGCGTGGCCGCCATGCAGGCCTGCGCCCGCATTGGGGCCATTCACTCGGTGGTGTTCGGTGGTTTCTCGGCGCAATCCTTGCGCGACCGGATTCAAGACACTGGCGCCAAGGCCGTGATCACGGCCGACCAGCAAGTTCGGGGGGGCAAAAACCTGGCCCTCAAAACCATTGTGGACGAGGCCATTGCCATGGGCGGCTGCGAGTCGATTCAAAAAGTCGTGGTGGTCAAGCGCACCGGCGCCGACATCGCCATGACCGCTGGCCGTGACATCTGGATGGCCGATTTGATTGCCAACCAAGCCAGCACCTGCGAACCCGAATGGGTCGAGGCCGAGCACCCCTTGTTCTTGCTGTACACCTCGGGTTCCACCGGCAAGCCCAAGGGCGTTCAACACGCCAGCGGCGGCTATTTGCTGCATGCGGCCTTGACCACCAAGTGGACCTTTGACTTGAAGGCCGACGACGTGTTCTGGTGCACCGCTGACATTGGCTGGGTCACTGGCCACAGCTACATCACCTACGGCCCCTTGGCTTTGGGCGGCACTGAAATCGTGTTCGAGGGGGTGCCCACCTTCCCCGATGCGGGCCGCTTCTGGAAGATGATTCAAGACCACAAGGTCAGCATCTTCTACACCGCCCCCACCGCCATTCGCTCGCTCATCAAAGCGGCCGAAGCCAACGACGCAGTGCACCCCAAGAGCTACGATTTGTCCAGCCTGCGCTTGCTGGGCTCGGTGGGCGAGCCCATCAACCCCGCCGCCTGGGAGTGGTATTACAAACACGTGGGCAACAGCCGTTGCCCCATCGTGGACACCTTCTGGCAAACCGAAACCGGTGGTCACATGATCACCCCCTTGCCCGGTGCCACGCCCATGATTCCGGGCTCTTGCACCTTGCCCTTCCCAGGCATTCAAGCGGCCATCGTGGACGAAACGGGCAAGGACATGCCCAACGGGCAGGGCGGTATTTTGGTGGTCAAGAAGCCTTGGCCTTCCATGATCCGCAACATCTGGGGTGACCCCGAGCGTTTCGTCAAGAGCTACTACCCCGCCGATTTCCAGGGCAAATACTACCTGGCAGGCGACGGTGCCATCCGTGACGAGAAGACCGGCTACTTCACCATCACTGGCCGGATTGACGACGTGCTGAACGTGTCGGGTCACCGCATGGGCACCATGGAAATTGAATCGGCCCTGGTCAGCTGCACCGATCTGGTGGCCGAGGCCGCCGTGGTGGGCCGTCCCGACGACACCACCGGCGAGGCCATTTGCGCTTTTGTGGTCTTGAAGCGTCCTCGCCCCCATGGCGACGAAGCCAAGGCGATTGCCAAGCAGCTGCGCGACCATGTGGCCAAGGAAATTGGCCCGATTGCCAAACCCAAGGACATCCGCTTTGGTGAAAACCTGCCCAAGACCCGCTCCGGCAAGATCATGCGCCGCCTGCTGCGCAGTCTGGCCAAGGGTGAGGCCATCACGCAAGACACCAGCACGCTGGAAAACCCAGCCGTCTTGACCCAGTTGGACGAAACCTTCTAAGAACTTATCCGTAAATAAAATATAATCTCCTTCCATACGCGCGGTACGCGTGTGGAGGGGCGATGGCAACAGCAAAGGCATGGGAAGTCACTGACGAATTTTGGAGCCGCGTCGAACCGTTGATTCCGGTTCGCCAACGA
>CAIUTG010000198.1 GCA_903902035.1 uncultured Curvibacter sp.
ATCACGGTCAGCAAGCCATTCTGGGCGCCGCCTTGACCGCCAGAAACCGGCGCATCAATGAAGCTCAGCTTCAAGGTGTTGGCCAGAGCGGACAGTTCGCGTGCGACATTGGCCGAGGCGGTGGTGTGGTCGACAAAAATGGCCCCTGCCTGCATGCCTGAAAATGCCCCCTGCCCTTGGTGATCGCCCTCGCCGAGTACCACGGCGCGCAAGTCATGGTCGTTGCCGACGCAGCAAAACACGATCTCTGCGCCTTGGGCCGCTGCTTTGGGCGTGGCCGCGATTTGGTGAGGCGCGTTGGCGGCCGCCGTGTGCGAAAACTCTTGTAGCCAAGCCGTGGCTTTGGCGGGGTTGCGGTTGTAAACCGTGACCTGATGCCCGGCCAGAGCCAAGTGACCCGCCATGGGATAGCCCATGACGCCCAAGCCTAAAAAAGCCACCTTTTTAGGCGCGACAGAATCATAAGAACGGGCATTGACGGAAGGGGTGGTGGTGGTGCTCATGGTGAAGGCCTCAAGTGAACGAGGCTGAAGTTTAATTCGTAGAAAATCACCCCATGACTTCCTTGCCTACTGCCTTGCCTGCCGACCCTGCGGCCCCGGCCCCCGACCGCATTTGTATCAGCACCAACCTGGCGGCGGTGCACGAACGCATCCGCCGCGCCTGTGCCGCAGCAGGTCGGGAGGCGACGGCGGTGCATTTGCTGGCGGTCTCAAAGACCTTTGGGGCGGAGGCCGTGGTGGCAGCGGCAGCAGCCGGACAACAGGCGTTCGGCGAAAACTACCTGCAGGAGGCGGTCGCCAAAATTCAGGCGGTTCAGACGTTGCCTCAGTCTTTTGCTGGCTTGGAATGGCATTGCATTGGCCCGGTGCAATCCAACAAGACCAAGCTGGTGGCGGCGCATTTTGACTGGCTGCACACCCTGGATCGGCTCAAGATCGCCGAACGCTTGTCGGCCCAACGCGCCGCCGACCAAGCGCCCTTGAATGTGTGTCTGCAAGTCAACATGGACGGCGAAGACAGCAAGTCAGGCGTGGCCCCGCAAGCGCTTTTGGACTTGGCCCAAGCCGTGGCGGTCTTGCCTCGCTTGCGCCTGCGCGGCTTGATGACGATCCCCGCGCCCCGTACCGACTTTCAAAGCCAGCTGGCGGTGCATCAGGCGGCGCGGGCTTTGTTTGAGCAGGTCAAAACCCAGTTACCGGTGCCCCATGACTTTGACACCCTGTCGATGGGCATGAGTGCCGACCTGGAAGCCGCCATCCACGCGGGCAGCACCTTGGTGCGGGTGGGTTCGGCGATTTTTGGTCAACGCTGAGTGGGGACCAAGCAAGACTCAATGGCCCCCAACAGGGATTGGCCTTGCAGGTCCTTCATGTCGATGCGCACCGTGTCGTCGAACTGCATAAAACCCGTGCTGGCTTGGCCGTCTTGCAAGGCTTCAATGGCCCGTTTCTCGGCAATGCTGTGGTAGCCCTTGGGCCATTGCAGGCGGCCTTTTGCATCGGCCACACCAGGGCTGCAGACCGGGCCACTGCCCACCACCGAACCGGCCCGCACAGGCCGCCGGGCGCAGAGATGGGCAATCAGCTGGCCAAAATGCAAACGCATGTCGGAACCGGTGTCGCACAGGCCCACTTTGCGGCCATTCCAATGGGTTTGCAGGGTCAGGTGGACGCGCCCGTTCTGCCAGGCGGCCTCCAACTCATCCAGGGTCACTGCCACGGGGCTGAAGGCGGTGGCCAGGCTGGGGTGTCGATGCGGGTGCGCCGTCAGTGTGTTGGCCAGCAAGAACAAGCGAATGCCTTCCAGGGCCTGTTCGGCATCGACCCCTCTGGGTACATCGCCGGTGATCACGGCCAAGCTGGCGGCAAAATCAATTCCCACCGATTTGCTGTCCACTGCGATGTCCTCGCAAGGCCCCCAAAAGGCATCGCTGGGCTCGATTTGAAGCGCGGGTTCTGGCTGCAAAGGCTGGGCCAGGCCTGTAAAAGCATTGCCTTGGGCCCACTGGTAGGCGCGGGGCAACGGCGCGGCACAACGCTGGGGGTCAAACGGGAAGGCATGCCGGGCTTTGCCCTGGTTGATGGTTTCATACAGGTCTTGCAACTGGGGGGAGACAAAGTTCCAGTCGTCCAGGGCCTGTTGTAAATGGTTCACAATCCCCGCCGCATAATGGGCCGTGCTCAAATCGCGGGAGACGACCACCAGCTGTCCGTCGCGTGAACCGTCTTGGTAGGTGGCGAGTTTCATGGTTTTGCCTTTTCTTTGTTCTTGGTTTTTTTGGTTTGACTTTTTTGGGTGGTCAATTGTCCAGATGGGATGTTAATGCAGCCCCCCGCTTGATGGCCCGGTGCCGACGCCAGGGGCCTTGGCTGGTTTTGATTTTGGGGGTGGTTTTGGCACATGCGGTCTTTTTGGCCAAGGTCACACCTTGGGTACAAGGAACCGGGGCCAGCCATCTGCCGCAGGAAAGGACCTCTGCCCCCTCCTTGGCCTGGCAGTTGGTGTCGGTGCCTCAGCCCCGGGCCAGCCACCCGCCCCAAGCCGTCAAAGACAGGCCGCCCGCACCCCAAGCCGAGATCACGCCTGACGAGCCGACCGTGGCGCCGGACCCGGCCACGCAGGCGCCAGCTGAAGCCCCTGAACCCCCTGCACCCGAAGCCAGCGCCCCACCAGATGAACAGGGTACGGCCGAAGCGGCCCCAACCTCACCCCCTGCGACGCCGCTTGCGGACCCCCCTGCGGCAACCGCCGACCCCTTCGAGGCGGACTTGCAGCAGCAAGCCCCTTGGCCCACCGCCCCGCCGCCCTCTCGCCATTTGAACTACACCGTGATGGGGCATTACAGCGGCTTTCCTTTGGTGGCCAGTGCTTTTTTGCAATGGGACAACCAAGGCGATCGGTATCAGGCCCAAGCCGAAATCAGCCTCTTGGGTTTTACGGCGACGCAAAAAAGCCGGGGTCTTTTGGGGCCTCAAGGTCTCTCGCCAGTCCGGTTTTCGGACAAACGGCGCAGTGAAATCGCCGCCCATTTCAATGCCGAAAAGCAGCTCATTACCTACAGCGCCAACACCCCGGACGCGCCGCTGCGCCTGTTGCAGCAAGACCAATTGAGCGTCTTCATCCAGTTGGCGGCCTGGGTGGCGGCCGACCCCGCCCATTTTGGGCCAGGCACCCGCATCACGGTGCCGGTGAGCAGTGCCCGAGGGCCAGATTTTTGGCTTTTCAGCGTCGACGGTCCTGAGGACTTGGCCTTGGCTGACAAGCGCCCTTTGCCGACCTTGAAACTGCACCGGGTTTTGCAAAAAGAAACCGACACGGCCGGTGAGGTCTGGCTGGCCCCCAGCTTGCAATATTTGCCGGCCCGCATCAAGTTGACCGATGCCAAAGGCAATGTGGTGGACCAGACAGTGGACCCATGAAAAAACGCCAGGGCTCTTGAAAAATTCGGCAAATTGCCCGATATGATGGGGACGTAAAAGGAATCGCCATCATGCAAATGCTTTATGACTCTGACTCCTTTGTGGTGCTCCATGTGCTGGCCGAATCGGCTGCGCTCGATGAGAACGCCCCGCCTCAGCTGGAGCGTCACGGCTTCGAAATCGTGGACAAACGCTCGGGCAAAGAGGTCTACCTGGATGGTTCCTGGGCCGAAATGTTCCAACAAAAAATCCTGGCCTGGCAGTTGAAAACGCCCAGTCAAGAAGAAGTTGAAGACACCCTGGAGCGTTATTCCGGCTTGGCCCAACACCCCGTTCTGGTGCATTGAACCGTCGGCAAGTGTGGGCTTTTTGACCAATGCGACAATGGCGCGCATGGTTAACGCATTTATTTTGAATCTGTCCTGCCCGGATCGAACGGGCATCGTTCATGCCGTTTCAGGCTTTTTATTAGAACAAGGCGCCAACATTGAAGAGGCCGCGCAGTACAACGACCCCGATACGGGCCTGTTTTTCATGCGGGTTCAATTTGCGGGCGATGCGCTGAGTCTAGACGCGTTGAAAGTCGACCTCGCCGTTTTTGCCGCGTCCTTTGGCATGGCCTGGCAGCTGCATCGGCGCGACGGCCAGATGAAAACCGTGCTCATGGTCAGCAAAGAAGGCCATTGCCTGAATGACCTGCTGTTCCGTTGGAAATCGGGCCTGCTGCCCATCCACATTGCCGCCATCATCAGCAACCACCGCGATTTTTACCAACTCGCGGCCAGCTACAACGTGCCCTTTCACCACATCCCGGTGAGTGCGGCCACCAAGGCCCAGGCCGAAGAAAAACAACTCGACATCATCCGCGCCGAAGGCGCTGAACTGGTGGTCTTGGCGCGCTACATGCAGGTGCTGAGTGACAACCTGTGCCGTGAACTTTCCGGCAAAGCCATCAACATCCACCACAGCTTTTTGCCCAGCTTCAAAGGCGCCAAGCCCTACTACCAGGCGCACGACCGTGGCGTCAAACTCATTGGGGCGACGGCTCACTACGTCACCGCCGACTTGGATGAAGGCCCGATCATTGAACAAGACGTGGCCCGCGTCGACCACAGCAAGACCGTGGAAGACTTGACGGCCCAAGGCCGGGACACCGAAAGCCAGGTGCTGGCACGTGCGGTTAAATGGCACAGCGAACACCGCATTTTGTTGAACGGTCATAAAACCGTGATTTTCAAATAAGGCCTTTGCCATGAATGCAGCGACTCTCCCCGCAGAAATTGACCACGTCGCCCGCGCCGAACGCCAAGCGCAAGTCGTGGCGGCTTTGCAAAACGTCTTGCCGCCCCATGCCCTGCTGTGGCACAGCGAGGACACCACGCCCTATGAATGCGATGGGCTGACGGCCTATCGGGAGCGGCCTCTGGTCGTGGCCTTGCCGGAAACGGAAGCCCAGGTACAGGCCGTGCTGCAAACCTGCCATGCCATGGCCGTGCCGGTGGTGGCACGCGGCGCAGGCACGGGATTGTCGGGCGGCGCCATGCCCCACAAAATGGGGGTCACGCTGTCACTCGCGAAGTTCAACCAGATTCTCAAAGTCGACCCGGTCAGCCGCACCGCCACCGTGCAAGGCGGTGTGCGCAACCTGGCGATCAGCGAGGCGGCGGCGCCTTACGGGCTTTACTATGCGCCCGATCCCAGCAGCCAGATTGCCTGCACCATTGGCGGCAATGTGGCCGAAAACTCGGGCGGTGTGCACTGTCTGAAATATGGCTTGACGGTTCACAACGTGCTGCGCGTGCGCGGCTTCACCATGGCGGGCGAGCCCGTCACCTTTGGCAGCGAGGCCCTGGATGTGCCGGGCCTGGACTTGCTGACCATTCTGGTCGGCAGCGAAGGCATGTTGGCCGTGACCCTGGAAGTGACGGTCAAGCTGGTGCCCAAACCCCAACTGGCGCGCTGCATCATGGCCAGCTTTGCCGAGCTGCGCAAAGCCGGTGACGCCGTGGCCCGGTTGATTGCGGCGGGCATCATCCCGGCCGGTTTGGAGATGATGGACAAGCGCATGACCGCTGCTGCCGAAGACTATGTGCATGCCGGCTACGACCTCAATGCGGCGGCCATTTTGCTGTGCGAAAGCGACGGCACGCCCGAAGAAGTGGAAGAAGAAATTGGCCGCATGAGCGCGGTGTTGTCCGAGTGTGGTGCAACCGCCATTGCCGTCAGCCAAAGCGAGGCCGAACGCTTGCGGTTTTGGAGTGGCCGCAAAAACGCCTTTCCGGCCAGCGGTCGTTTGAGCCCGGACTACATGTGCATGGACTCCACCATCCCGCGCAAGCGCCTGGCCGACATCTTGGAAGCCATCGCCGAGATGGAGAAAAAATACAACTTGGGCTGTGTCAACGTGTTCCATGCGGGGGATGGCAATTTGCACCCCCTCATCATGTTTGACGCCAACGACCCCGATCAGTTGCACCGCTGCGAACTGTTTGGAGCCGATATTTTGGAAACCAGCGTCGCCATGGGCGGCACGGTGACGGGCGAGCATGGCGTGGGCGTGGAAAAGCTCAACAGCATGTGTGTGCAATTCAGCGAGGCCGAGCGCGATCAAATGCTGGGCGTCAAACGGGCCTTTGACCCGCAGTTCTTGTTGAACCCCGGCAAGGTCATTCCGAGCAAAACCCGCTGCGCTGAATATGGCAAAGAGCTGGTGCGGGGCGGGCGCTTGAAGCACCCGGACCTGCCCCGGTTTTAAGCGCTGGCTTTTTCAGCGGCCTTGGCCAACGCCGCGCGTTCGGCAAACTCGGCGCGCAAGGCGCGCAATTTTTCACGCGGGTCTTCTTTGGTGGTGTGGGCCTCCAACGCCATTTCTTCAATGAAACGGCTGGCCACGCCGGCCACATAATCGCGGCCTTTTTTGCGTCGCCGCGTCCAGCTCACGGCCAAGGTTTTTTGAGCGCGGGTAATGCCCACATACATCAAGCGCCGCTCTTCTTCAATGCGGGTTGCGTTCTTGGCCAGGGCGTCTTCGGTGCTGACCAGCTCATCGTCGACTTTGAAGGGCAGCAGGCCCTCGTTCACGCCAATCAATTGCACATGCGGCCACTCCAGGCCCTTGGCCGCATGGAGGGTGGACAAGGTGACGACGTTTTGATCTTTTTCGCGTTCACTCAGGGTGGACAGCAAAGAAATGGTTTGCGCCACCTCCAGCAAACTTTTGACTTCATTGCCCGTCACAACGCCTGCGGTGTCGTCAATTTGGCCACCACAGCGGGCCGCCATCCAGTCGCAAAATTCCATCACGTTGGTCCAACGTGTGGCCGCGGCTTTTTCATTGTCTTCGCCGTCATAAAGGTGGCGCTCGTAGTCCATCTCTTTTAGCCATTCGCCCAAGAAGGCCCGTGCTTCTTCAGCCCCTTTGGCGGCTTTGGCACGGTATTCCAGGTCGTTCACATAACGGCCAAATTCCTGCAAGCTGCCCATGGCGCGGGCGCTCAGCATGCTGGGCAAAGAGGCGCTGAAAATGGATTCAAACAAACTCAGTTTGTACAGGTTGGCAAAGTTGCCGAGTTGCGCCAAGGTTTGGTGACCGATGCCGCGTTTGGGCGTGGTGATGGCGCGCAAGAACGCCGGGTCATCATCGCCGTTCACCCACAAGCGGAACCAGGCGCACAAGTCCTTGATTTCAGAGCGGTCAAAAAAGCTTTGTCCGCCCGAGACTTTGTAAGGAATTTGTGCTTTGCGCAGGGCCTGCTCCAGTTGGCGGGCCTGGTGGTTGGCGCGGTACAAAATGGCAAAGTCACGAAACTCTTTGTGCTGTGATTGGGCACGTAAACTTTGAATTCGCGCCACCGCCCGTTCCGCTTCGTGCTCCTCATGGTCGGCTTGCACCACGCGCACGGGTTCGCCTTCGCCCAATTCTGAAAAAAGCGTTTTCGGAAACAGTTTGGGGTTGCTTTGAATCACCGCATTCGCGGCCCGCAAAATGGCCGAGGTCGAGCGGTAGTTTTGCTCCAGCTTGATGACTTTCAGTTCGGGAAAATCAAGGGGCAATTTTTTCAGATTGTCCAAAGTTGCACCGCGCCAACCGTAGATCGATTGGTCGTCGTCCCCCACCGCCGTGAAGCGGGCGCGTTCGCCCACCAAGAGTTTGAGCACCTCGTATTGAGTGGCGTTGGTGTCTTGGTATTCATCGACCAACACATGGCCCATGGTGTTTTGCCATTTTTCACGTACCTCGGGAAAGTCGCGCAAGAGCTTCAATGGCAAGCCAATCAAATCATCAAAGTCCACGCTTTGGTAGGCGCTCAGGCGTTCCTCGTAGCGCACCATGATTTCGGCGGTCATGCGCTCGATGTCATTGCTCGCTTGGGCGGCGGCTTGGGCGGCGTTCAGGCCCTGGTTTTTCCAGGCGCTGATGGCCCACTGCCATTGTTTGGCGGTGGCGGCATCGACGCTGCCGCCGCAGTCTTTCAAGATGCTGGTCACATCGTCTGTGTCCAGGATGCTGAATTGGGGTTTCAGGCCCAGCGCCCCGCCGTCCTCGCGCATCATGCGCACGCCCAAGGCGTGAAAAGTGCAAATCACCAGGTCTTTGGCAGCGCGCCCCATCAGCCCTTTGGCACGCTCGCGCATTTCGGCCGCGGCCTTGTTGGTGAAGGTAATGGCGGCAATGCGCTTGGCCGGTAAACCGGCTTCCAGCAAGGCGGCCATTTTGTGCGTGATGACGCGGGTTTTGCCAGAGCCAGCGCCTGCCAGAACCAGGCAAGGACCTGACCAATGGTTGACCGCTTCAAGTTGTGCCAGATTCAGGCCAGAGGACATTCAGATACTCAGAAAAAGACTTCAAAAAGTCTTGATGGGGTGAAAGAAAGCCCCTCCGCCGGACATCGGGCCGGATCGACCGGAGGGTGTTTTTCACCTTGAAAATGACATTCAGGGTGGGGTGGCTTGGTAAGAATGAAGTTTTTCTCTCTTACAACTTTTAATTTAAAGGAAGCATAAATGCACGCCCCTTCAACGCAAAGCAACAATTCTAAAAGGACTTTGAATTGGCAACTCGCCGTGATGACCCTCGCGGCGTTTTCCTGGTGGATGCCACATGAAGGGGCCTGGGCGCAAACGACGCCACCGTCAGCCAAACCTGCCGAGGGCACGATCAGTTTGGTGGGTGAAAAAATGGCGGCAGCGGGTCTGTTGAAAGGGTATCTGACACAGGCGCAGTTGCCCAACAGCTTGAGCCTGTTGCCCGCCCCCCCGGTGGCGGGGACCACCGCACAAGCAGAAGACGAATCGCGTTACCTGGCCACACGCGCTTTGATGAAAGGCCAACGCGGTGTTTTGGCCGCCCAGGACGCGAACCTGAACTTCCCCCATCCCGAGCAAGCGTTTGCCTGCACTTTGGGCTTTGAGCCTGACCCAGCCAAAATGCCCAAGTTGATGCATGTGTTGCAACGCAGCTTCACCGATGCCGCCTTGGCGACCTATGCTGCCAAAAATCACTACCAGCGAGTGCGTCCTTTTGTCGTCAACGACAGTGTGACCTGCACCCCGGATGAAGACGCCGTCTTGGCCAAAGACGGCTCTTACCCGTCTGGCCACACCGCCATTGGGTGGACGTTCGCCCTGATTTTGAGTGAATTGTTCCCAGAGCGCGCCGATGCCCTGCTCAAACGCGGTTTTGAATTTGGCCAAAGTCGGGTCATCTGTGCGGCCCATTGGCAAAGCGATGTGACCCAAGGGCGAGTCGTTGGGGCGGGTGTGGTGGCGCGCTTGCATGCCGAACCTCAATTCCGGGCAGACCTGATGGAAGCGGCCTCCGAACTCCCGGCGGCCATCAAAACGGCGTCTGCACCCAAGCGGGATTGCGCCTGGGAGGCCAAGGCGCTGGCAGAGGTGGCCCAGTAAAGCGGGCGTTGTTAACGGCGTTCAAATTTTGATGTTGGGATCTACCCATGTAGTCATTTTTTCCTCCAAACCAACGCTGCCATCAACTCAGTAAGGTTCTGCGAACCTGATTTCAGTCCGCAAGGACAGACTGACCAAGAGAACTTGCCAAATGATTTTTCAACCCGGTGCCCTTGTGACTGAAAACGAGGCCGCCTTCTAAAAGATAAATATGGAAATTGAAACTAAAAGCATTCCAGTCAATGGAATCACAATCCGCGTAGACACCGTTGGAAGCGGTTTTCCCGTTCTCCTGTGTCATGGTTTTCCGGAGTCCCGGCATTGCTGGCGAAACCAAGTCCCCAAACTGGCCCAAGCGGGATTCAGTGTGATTGCGCCGGATATGCGCGGCTATGGGGAAACGAGTGCGCCGGCCAACCTTGAGGACTACACACTTTTGCACCTGGTTGGCGATATGGTCGGGCTGCTGGATGCGCTGGGGCATGACCAGGCGGTGATCGTCGGACATGACATGGGTGCCATCGTGGCCTGGACCGCAGCAACGCTGCGCCCGGATCGGTTTATCGCCGTGGCAGGGCTCTCGGTTCCCTACGCGCCCCATCGGGCCGTGCCACCCCTGGAAGGCCTTCGTCGCAATGGGATGAATGATTTTTACTGGTTGTGGTTTAGAGAACATGGACCCGCCGAGGCCGAGATGGACGCCAATCCCGCCGAATCGCTGCGTCGTGTGTTTTGGGGTTTGTCGGGCGCAGCGGCTGAGCCGGTCTGGACGGGCATGATCGACAAAGAGGGCTTTTTAGCCACCTTCCCGGTGCCGCCAGGCTTGCCAAATTGGCTGACAGCCAAAGACCTTGAAATTGAAGCCGCCGGGTTTGCGCGGGGCTTCAGGGGGGCGCTCAACTGGTACCGCAATTTTGATCGGGACTGGCGTTTGCTGGGTGCGTTTGCGGGGGCACGCATCAACCAACCCTCGATGTTTTTGGCTGGCGCACGCGACCCCGTGGTCAGCTGGGGGCACGATGCGATTGTGGCCTTGCCCAAAAATTTGCCAGGCTTGGTTGCTACGGTGCTGGTCCCCGGTGCGGGGCATTGGGTGCAACAGGAGGCGCCTGAAATCGTCACCCAAGAATTGCTCAACTTTCTGCACAAAGTCACTCCCCAAAGGGATAAAAGCTAAATAGCCTGGGGGTCCACGTCCACGGCCCATCGGATCAAGCCTTTGTGTTCCGGCAAGGTCCGGGCTTGGTGGAGTGTGGTTTGCCAGGCCGATAAAAAGGCCTGCAAGGCGCTGCGCGAGTCGGACTCCAACAGCATTTGCGCGCGCTCCACATTGGCCACGCGTTGCATGGCCATGGGCACGGCGGAAAATCTGAAAACCCGATCCGCCCCCACCAAGTCCGCTCCGGCGGCACTGGCGGCGTTTAAGAAGGCCTGCGCCACCGCCTGGGTGCGTGCTTCGGCCCGGACCAAGGCCTGGTAGGAAAAGGGCGGCATCCCGGCTTGTTGGCGCTCGCGCAATTGGCGCTCGGCGAAGGCGGGGTAGTCGTGGATTTTGAGGGCTTCGAACAAAGGGTTTGACGGGTGGTAGGTTTGCACCCACAGCTCGGCCCGGCTGCCTTGGGTGGCCAGAAAGTCGGCGTCGCGGCGCGCCCGCCCGCCGGCTTGCATGAGCAGTGAAAACAAACGCTCGGGGGCGCGGAAGTCGCTGGAGAACAAAGCGCTGTCGGCGTTGATCACCGCCACCAGGGTGACACGGCGGAAATCATGGCCTTTGGCAATCATTTGCGTGCCCACCAGCACGTCGATTTCGGCGTCATGCACCTGGGCCAACTGAGCCTCCAAGCTGCCTTTGGCCTTGGTGGTATCGGCGTCAATGCGGACAATGCCGATGGGCCGACCATCGGGCTTGGTCTGCTCGGCCAGCAAGGACTGCAGGTGTTCTTCGATGTTTTCAGTGCCTCGACCCAAGCTGGCAATGTCCTGGTTGCCGCAATCTGGGCAGGCACGTGGCACGGCTTGCGAAAAACCACAGTGGTGGCAGCGCAGGCTGCGGTCGATTTTGTGAAACACCCGAAAGGCACTGCAATGGGGGCATTCGCTTTTCCAGCCACAGTCTGTGCAAAACAAGACGGGCGCGTAGCCTCGGCGGTTCAAGAACACCATCACCTGTTCGCCCCGGGCCACGCGCTCGCGCATGGCTTGCAGCAAAGGGCTGGCAATCACGGTGCCTTTGGGTTGGCGATTCATGTCCACCCGCCGCACGGTGGGCAATTGAGCGCCCGAACCCACCCGGGAAGGCATGAGCAGCCTTTGGTAGCGGCCGCCCTCCTGGACGGGGCGGCTGTGGTGCCAACTTTCCAATGAAGGCGTGGCTGAGCCCAAGAGGACCTTGATGCCTTCGTTTTGGCCTCGGTACACCGCTAAATCACGCGCTGAGTAGCGTGCGCCTTCTTGTTGTTTGTAGCTGGGGTCGTGCTCTTCGTCCACCACAATCAACTTCAAGTGCGGCAGGGAAGCAAAAATCGCCATCCGCGTGCCCAGAACCATGCGCGCTGCGCCGGTGTGGCCAGCCAGCCAGGCCTTCAGGCGTTGCGCCGGGGTCATGCCGCTGTGCAGCGACACCACGGACTGCTCGCCCCACGCCGGACCAAAACGTTGGCGAAAACGCTGTTCCAGCTGGGGTGTGAGGTTGATTTCAGGCACCATGACCAGAACTTGGGCCAAAGGGTCTTGTGCCAACAGGCGCTGAACAGCTTGTAAATACACCTCGGTTTTGCCGCTGCCCGTG
>CAIUTG010000199.1 GCA_903902035.1 uncultured Curvibacter sp.
CAAACCTTTAGTAACAACGCCATTATTGTCATCAATTTGTCACATGATTGCGAACACTTTCATTTTTGAGTGACACGCATCCAATCCCTGTTTGTGGGGTTGGGCCATTTCAGCAAGCGTCCAAAACCCGCGGCAGTTGACGGTGAGTCATTGCCGCTGACATTGGCAAATTCTTGCCGTTTTGTCACGCTGCCGGCAAAACGAAGCCCCTGGGGTAGAAATGTCAAAATCCGCCGGAATCGACACCACGACTGGAAACTTGAGTTTTTTTGAATATTTTTCGAAATGGGCACAAGGTTTGCTTTACCAGGGAAGCCACCCACTTCCCGAGGACTCACCATGTCTATCCACAGCATCGGCCCATACCAAAATCCTTACATGGATTTATACAGCGTATCAAACACCAATTCAGCCAACGCCACCCAGTCAACCAATGCCATTTCATCGAGTTCCACTTCGGTGGATGGCGACAGCCAGACAGATGGCCAACAGGTAGAGGGTCAAGGCCGCCCACACGGGCAACCCCCTCAATTCATCCAGGCCATGATGCAAGCCTTGTCGTCGTCCATCACGGCCGCCTCGTCCACCAGTGCGTCCAGCGCTTCGGCTTCAAGCACCGCCACCAGCTCTGCCAGCACCTCGGCTTCCGCCAGCACGACCAGCACGACCAGCACTAACAGCTCCAACGGCACCAGCAGCATGGCGGACGCTTTCGCCAGCTTCATGCAAAATTTCATGGCCTTGCTGCAAGCTCAGAGCAGCGCCAATGACTCCACATCGGTCGCGAACGCGTCCACAACGGCCTCTGGCAACGCTTCGGTGAGTGGCGTCAGTCAGCCCAGCGGCAGCGCCAGCACTTCTGCCACTGCCAGCCTGTCGCCTCCTCCACCGCTTCCTGCCGATTTGAGCGGCACTTCAGGAACGCCCATGGCCACGGCTTTGCAAAGCCTGCTCAGTCAAATGAGCAGCGCCACCAGCGGCACCACGTCGACCGCCAGCAGCAGTTCACCCTTAGCCAGCCTGCAAAACAGTTACAACAATCTGGTGACGTCCTTGGGGGGCGATTCAAGCAGCGCCAGCCTGAACAGCTTCTTGAGCAACTTGCAATCCAACTTGCAATCCAACTTGCAAAACATGACCTCTATGCAGGGCAATTTCTTCAATGCCTCGGCTTGAATTGAGCCGACAACTTGGCTCGCCTTACTGATCGAAGCGGCGTTCAATCAATTCGATTTTGTAACCATCGGGGTCTTGCACAAAGGCGATGACCGTGTTGCCCCCTTTGACCGGCCCCGCCTCGCGGGTGACTTGCCCGCCAGCCGCCTTGATTTTGAGGCAAGCCTCGGCCACATCGGGAACGGCCAAGGCGATGTGACCATACGCCGTGCCCATCTCATAATGGTCCACGCCATAGTTGTAGGTCAACTCCAACTCGGCGTGCTCGGGGTTGCTGCCGTAACCCAAAAAAGCCAATGTGTATTGGTACTCGGGGTTGTCGCGCTGGCGCAGCAAGGACATGCCCAAGACCTGGGTATAAAAATCGATGGATCGTTGCAAATGACCCACGCGCAACATGGTGTGAAGCAGTCGCATAGAAAGTACCTTTCAAAAAATCGATCAGACCAGTCTAAGCGCCTTTTGCGCCAATGCCAAAAAAGTCAATTTCTCCTGTGCCGACAAAGGGGCCAAGATGTCGGCTTGCAAGGCCTCGACCAATGGCCGGCATTCAGACAGCAATCGATGCCCCTCGGGCGTCAAATCCAGCAAGCGCGCCCGACGATCTTGTGGACTCACCCTGCGCTGCACCAACCCTTTGGACTCCAGCCGATCAATCACCCCGCCCATCGTGGCGCGGTCAAAGCTGATGGTCGCGGCCAAGCTGGCCTGATCAATGCCCGGCTCTTGAGCAATGGTGTCGAGCGCGGCGAATTGCACCGAGGTGATGTCGAAACCGGCCGCTTGCACCTGCGATTGAAAAACCTGTGTCGACTGCTGATTCAAGCGGCGAATCAAATGCCCCGCCATGTCGATCTTGTCCATACAAACCCCTAGTCTTTGTCGTTTATTTGATATGTATACTTATGATATGTGATCTAACTTTATCCCAGCCCCCCCCCCCAGGAGCCCCCCATGCAATACCACCTCAACGGATTCAAACCAGGCGATCCCGATATCCTACCGGCAGCCCCCGACACCCGCCCCAAAAACAGCCCCCTGCCCGCCACTGTGGATGTGCTGATTGCGGGCACCGGCCCGGCGGGGCTGTGCCTGGCGGCCCAACTCTCGCAAGTGCCGCAAATCAGCACCCTGGTGATTGAACCCAAGCTGAGCCCGATGGAAAAAGGGCAGGCCGACGGCATCAGCGTGCGTTCGATGGAAATGTTCCAAGCCTTCGGCTTTGCAGAAAAAGTGTTGCGTGAATCGGTCTGGATCAACGAAACCACTTTTTGGGCCCCGGAAGATCAAACCGCGCTGAGCCGCGTGGCCCGGGTACAAGATGTGCCCGATGGCATTTCTGAAATGCCCCATGTGCTTATTAACCAAGCACGGGTGCACGACCTGTTTCTGGAGGTGATGCGCCACTCACCGACCCGATTGGAGCCCGACTATGGCCTGAAGGTGGCCACCCTGTCGGTGGACGCCAACGCCCGCGAATACCCCGTGACCGTCACGCTGGAGCACACCGTCCCAGGCCGCGAAGGCCAAACCGAAACCGTGCGTGCCAACTACGTGATCGGCTGCGACGGCGCCCGCTCCAATGTGCGCACCGCGATTGGGGGGGCCTTGCACGGCGATGCGGCGCACCAGGCCTGGGGCGTGATCGATTTGTTGGCCGTCACGGATTTCCCAGACTGGCGCATGAAATCATTTGTCCGCTCCAAAGACGAGGGCATTCTGATGGTGCTGCCCCGCGAAGGCGGCCACCTGGTGCGCCTGTATGTCGAGATGGACCAACTCGGCGAACACGAGCGCGTGGCCGAGCGTGGCATGACCGCCAACGACATCATCGCCAAGGCCCAACGCATCTTGAAGCCTTTCACCCTGGAGGTGAAAGAGGTGGTTTGGTGGTCCATTTATGAAATTGGTCACCGCCTGACCGACAAATTTGACGATGTGCCGCCCGACCAAATGGCCACCCGCTCGCCCCGCGTCCTGTTGGCGGGCGACGCCTGCCACACCCACAGCCCCAAGGCAGGGCAAGGCATGAACGTGTCCATGGGCGACACCTTCAACCTGGGATGGAAGCTGATCTCGGTGCTGACCGGTCGCGCTGAACCTGCCCTGTTGCACACCTATTCGGCCGAGCGACGCGCCGCGGCCAAGGGGCTGGTGGAGTTCGACCACAAATGGGCGCGCGTGGTGGGCGCCCGCGCCGAGGAAGACCTCAGCGATGGCCTGCCCCGCGTGGCGCGCGAGTTCGTCAACAACCTGCCCTTCACTTGTGGTTTGACCATTCAATACGAGCCCAGCGCCTTGACCGGCGAAAACACCCACCAGGCATTGGCCCGCGGCTGGGATATCGGCAAACGCTTTCACTCCGCCCCGGTGGTGCGTTTGGCAGAC
>CAIUTG010000200.1 GCA_903902035.1 uncultured Curvibacter sp.
AATAGCGCCCGTCATGATGATGGCGTGCAACACCGATTTGTGGCAATTGCGGTCCACCACCACCACATCGCCAGGGGCCACCGCGTGGTGCCAAACCATTTTGTTGGAGGTGCTGGTGCCGTTGGTGACGAAGAAGCAGTGGTCGGCATTGAAAATGCGGGCCGCGTTGCGCTCGGACTCGCCAATCGCACCATTGTGGTCGAGCAACTGACCCAATTCTTCCACCGCATTGCAGACGTCGGCGCGCAGCATGTTTTCGCCGTAAAACTGGTGGTACATCTGGCCCACCGGGCTCTTCAAAAACGCCACGCCACCGGAGTGCCCTGGGCAGTGCCAGGAGTAGGAACCGTCTTCGGCGTAATCGAGCAAGGCTTTGAAGAACGGGGGCTGCACGCCCTCCAAATAACTCTTGGCTTCGCGAATGATGTGGCGCGCCACAAATTCGGGCGTGTCCTCGAACATGTGAATGAAACCGTGCAACTCACGCAAGATGTCATTGGGCAAATGGCGTGAGGTTTTGGTTTCGCCATAAATGTAGATCGGCACATCCAGGTTCTTGCGCCGCACCTCGTCAATGAAGCTGCGCAAATTCAAAACAGCCGGGTCCAGGTCGGGGCCCAGCGTGAACTCTTCGTCGTCAATCGACAAAATGAAAGCGCTGGCGCGGCTTTGTTGCTGCGCAAACTGGCTCAAGTCGCCATAGCTGGTGACCCCCAAGACTTCAAAGCCCTCGGTTTCAATGGCTTGCGCCAAGGCGCGAATGCCCAGACCCGAAGTGTTTTCAGACCGGAAGTCTTCGTCGATGATGACAATGGGGAAGCGAAATTTCATAGGAACCCAGCAAAAGACATTAGAAATAGCCGCGAAGTGTACGAAAAAATCATGACGCTTTGCTACAATAGCGGGCTCCGGAGAGGTGGATGAGCGGTTTAAGTCGCACGCCTGGAAAGCGTGTGAGGGTTAATAGCCCTCCGCGGGTTCGAATCCCGCCCTCTCCGCCAGGCAATTTAGCGATTGGTTTCGGTCTCGCCGAAAGTCATCATCGCTGCGGGTTTAGTTCAATGGCAGAACAACCGCCACCCTCTGAAAACAAGCGTTTTAGACAAGAAAAGTTATACCAAAAGCCAGCTCAGGGTTCCCCGCCGAAGGAATGGTCAGGTTGAGGCTTTTTCTGGCGTCCACGAATCCGGCAGTAGCCCAACTTTTTTCGGATGGGCCAAGGCGCCCTCTTTCAGTCTTTGGCCAAGCCCGCAAAGACCTGCCGAAACTTGGCCACTTTGGGCGCCACCACAAAAGCGCAATAGCCTTGCTGGGGGTTCTTGGCAAAGTAATCGTGGTGATAGGCCTCGGCAGGCCAGAAATTTTCTTGCAACGCCACTTCAGTCACCACACCAGACGGCAAGTCACCGGCCGCCTGGGCGACGTTCAACCAGTCTTGCACCGCCTTCAATTGCGCGGGGTCGCTGGCATAAATGCCGCTGCGGTATTGCGTGCCCACATCGTTGCCTTGGCGGTTCAAGGTGGTCGGGTCGTGAATGGTGAAGAAAATGGCCAACAACTCACCCAAACCAATTTGGGCAGGATCAAAAGTCAGCTGAACCACCTCGTTGTGGCCGGTGTCACCCCGGCAAACCTGTTCATAACTGGGGTTCATGGTTTGCCCATTGCTGTAGCCAGGCACCACCGCCAAAACCCCGTTGACCCGCTTGAAAACGGCCTCTGTGCACCAGAAACAGCCGCCGCCCAAAGTGATCTTCTGCCGTTGAGACGAGGGGTGGGCGGCTGGGGTTGTCGACTGGTTCACGTTGGGCTCCTGGATTTGGTTCAAAGCAACTTGATTTTGACCCAACTCTGCCTCTGACGGTGCTTAAAATAGAGGGATTGTCATTCGGCCCAGTTTGAAAGTTCCCATGAATCTCGCCATCAACTCCGATCAAGCCCGCTTCAACATGATTGAACAGCAAATCCGTCCTTGGGATGTGCACAGCCCTCAGGTGCTGGAGTTGCTGGGGCGCATCCGCCGCGAAGACTTCGTGCCCGAAGCCTATCAATCGTTGGCTTTTGCCGACTTTGAAATTCCATTGGGTGAAGGGCAATTCATGCTGGCCCCCAAGATCGAAGCGCGCATTCTGAACGATCTGCAGGTCAAACCCACCGACCGTGTGCTGGAAATCGGCACCGGCTCTGGCTTCATGGCCGCCCTGTTGGGCCACCTCAGCGCCAGCGTGTTGACGCTGGAAGTCAATCCGGTCTTGTGTGAGTTTGCCCGGCGCAATTTGGCCAAGGCCCGACTGCCCCATGTGGAGGTGCGGCTGGCCGATGGCTCGCATGGCGCTTTGCATGAAGCGCCGTTTGACGTGATTGTCTTGAGTGGGTCGGTGCCTGAAGTGCCGAGCGCACTGTTGAATCAATTGGCTCCGGGTGGCCGCTTGTTTGCCATTGTCGGCAATGAACCCATGATGCGCGCCCAGTTCATCACCCACCCCGGCCATCAAAGCTACGACTGCCTTCAACCCTGGGACACCGTTGCGCCCCGCTTGCTGGGCTTTTCCGAACCCAGCAGCTTCCGTTTCTAAACCAGGCAATCGGGCAGGCACGGATGGATCGAATTACCCCCAACGATTTGGCTGCGTGGTTGGCACATCAAGGCGCCAACCAAGCGGTCCTGCTGGATGTGCGCGAGCCCTGGGAACTGGCGACCGCCAGTGTCAAAGTTCCCCAGGAAGCATCTGGCTGCGAGCTGCTGGCCATTCCCATGGCCCAAATTCCCCAACGCCTGAGCGAGTTATCGGCTGACGTGCCGGTGGCCTGCCTGTGCCACCACGGTGCCCGCAGCCTGCGGGTGGCGGCCTTTTTGGCGCAACAGGGTTTTACCAAAGTGGCGAACATCGAGGGGGGCATCGACGCTTGGGCCACCCAGTTGGACAGCAGCGTTCCCCGTTATTAAGCCTGAACGGGCTCTTCTCACAGCCCCGTGTGTCGCCGCCGTGCCGTTGCCGCCAAGGCAGCCGCATAAGTGGCCATTCTTTGACCCGCACCCCGATGCGACCTTGCATAGGTGAGCGCCGCTGCTGAAGCCTGTTCGACGGAGCTGAGGTTTTTCAAAGGGGTAGCGGTCAACAAGCCCCAAGCGCGCAAGAGGGCTTCGTCCATGCTGCCAACCCGAAAGCCTGCGCCAGCCGAGATGGATTGCTCGGCGGCATCTTCAAAGTTAAAGGTGTGCGGCCCCAGGATGACCGGACAGCCACAGGCGGCTGCTTCGATCAGGTTTTGTCCCCCCCAGTTGGCAAAGCTACCGCCCAACAAGGCCACATGAGACAGGCCATAGTAAAAAGCCATTTCACCCATGGTGTCACCCAACCAGACATCGGTGGGGGCGGGCAAAACAGCGGTGTCCAGCCACTGGCTGCGGCGGCTCAGGCTCAGGCCCGCGGCTTCAATGGCCTGGGCCACCTCGTCAAAACGCTGTGGGTGCCGGGGCACAATCAGCCATTGAATCTGGGTCAAGGCGCCATCTCCGGCATCGTGCTGCACCTCACGCAAACCCTGCAAGGCCGCCAGCCACAAGGCTTCCTCGCCCTCGCGTGAGCTGGCCAGGACGACCACCTGACGTCCTGTTTGCGTCTGCCAGGCTTGGCGCAGGGCCCGACCCTGATCACGCAAATGGGTGTTGGGTTGGGCGTCGTATTTGAGGTTGCCAAGCACCAGCGCACTGGGCGCACCCAGGTCTACCAAACGCTGAGCGTCTTCACGGGTTTGCGCCCACACCGCCGACAAGGCTGAATAAATGGGCTCGCTCAACCAGGGCCAGCGCTTGGCCTTGGCAAAGGAGCGGGCACTCATGCGCGCGTTGGTCAGCACCAGCGGCATGCCGATTTTTTTGGCTTGCAAAACCCAATTGGGCCAGACTTCGGTCTCGATCAAAAACCCCAGCGTGGGCTGAAAGTGACGTAGAAATCGCTTGACGGCACCAGGGGAATCCCAAGGCTGCCACACCTGAACATCCCCCGCTTGCAGCAACGCCTGCCCTGCCTCGCGGCCGGTGGCGGTGCCATG
>CAIUTG010000201.1 GCA_903902035.1 uncultured Curvibacter sp.
TGCCTGCCGTCAAAAGCAGGCACTGTGATGTCCACGCTGGCGGGGAAGCCGGCAGGGACTTATTCATCGTTCTTGTTTTATGAAAAATCATTCGGCCCTGCGCCGCAAAACCCCTTGGGTCCTGGTCATTGCCATGGGCCTGGCCTACACACACTTCGCCCATGCCGATGCGCAGGACACCAACCAGGCTGATCACAACAGCCCGGCTTCCTCGGTGCCGGTGGTGGTGACCGCCACCCGGACCCCTCAATCCTTGACCGACACCTTGGCCGACATCACCGTGCTTGACTGCCAGGCCCTTCAAAACAGTGGGGCGGTCGGTTTGGGCGATGTATTGGCCCGTGTGCCGGGCATCGAGATGTCGCGCACAGGGGGACCTGGCGCTGCCACCAGTCTGTTTATTCGAGGTGCGAACAATGAATTCACGGCTGTGTTCATTGATGGGGTTCGAGTGGACTCACAAAATCTGCAGGGCGGCGCCAACTGGGAAGCCATTCCATTGGGGGTGATCGATCACATTGAAATTTTGCGCGGTCCGGCTGCCGCCGTGTATGGCTCCGATGCCATTGGTGGGGTGGTTCAAATCTTCACCCAAATGGGGCAAGGCGCGGCGCGGCCCTATGTGGAAATGGGCATGGGCAGCTACGGGACATCCAAGGAACAAGCTGGCGTCAGCGGTTCAGAGGGGGCTTTTGATTACGCCTTGGATGCCAAACATGAGCGCAGCAATGGCTTCAATCAAATTCCTTCATCACCCCCGGCTCAAAATGACGGCTACACCACGGTGGCCGGTCATGCACGTTTGGGTTTCCAGATCGATCCCGATCAAAGGCTGGAAGCCACCTTGTTGGCCAATAACCTGCTTGCCGCATACAACGACGGCTATGGCGACCCTGCACAACAACTGTTTTACCAACTGCGAACCACGGGCCTCAATTGGACATCGCGCTGGAGCGACAACTACAACACGCAAGTGGGGGTGAGCGAAACCATGAATCAAATGGCTTCACCTTACGGGACCTATGCGACCGATTTGCGCAACTATCTGTTTTTGAATCACTGGCACTTTGGCCTGCATCAATTGACTTTGACCTTGGAGCGTCGTGAGGACAGATTGACCTCTTCGTCTTCCTCCGATCCGATTGTCGGCACGGGCGATCGATCTGACAATGCCTTGGCGTTGGGCTATGGTCTGCACTGGCAGCAGCACACTTTGCAGTTGAATGTGAGACACGACCAGGACAGTATTTTTGGTGGGCACAACACGGGCAGCGCGGCTTATGGTTATGCCTTTGCGCCGCATTGGCGAGCCACGGTGTCGGCCGCCACGGGCTATCGGGCCCCCACGCTGTACGAACAGTATTCGCAGTACGGCGTAGCCAGCCTAGCGCCGCAAACCAATCAGAACCTGGAAGCAGGCCTCAAGTACGAAAACAACGGCGCTTTGTTCAGCTTGGCGGCTTATCACAACAAGGTGTCGAACCTGATCAATTTTGCCAACTCAGGGGATTGCCAATCCCCTTATGGTTGCTATGCCAATGTCGGGCGTGCCTTGCTGGAAGGCGTCACCTTGACGGCGCAGCAACGGTTCCAGGCGATCAACACCCATGCCTCGATCGATTTGCAAGACCCCAAGGACTTGGGTAGCGGGGATTTGCTGGCGCGGCGGGCTAAGACGCATGGTGTCTTGGGCGCGGATACCTTGTGGGCAAATTGGACGCTGGGCGGTGAAGCCCAAGCTTCGGGGCGTCGCTTTAACGATGCCGCCAACACCCAGGCGTTGGGGGGCTACACTTTGTTCAACGTCTACGTCAGCAAGCCCTTGGCACCCGATTGGCAACTGTTGGCTCGGGTCGATAATTTGAGCAACAAGCACTATGAATTGGCTTCTACTTATGCCAACCCAGGCCGCACCCTTTATATGGGCTTGAAGTGGTCGCCTCACTGAACGAGCAGTCATGCTGAGCTGGCAACACGGTCTTCGTTTTTGCTTAGGGGTGTTGGCCTTGAGCCTGCCCTTGCTGGGGCAGGGCCAGACCGTCACCGACGACCGGGGCGTGAGCGTCTCTTTTGACCGTGCCCCCCAGCGCATTGTCAGCCTGCTTCCCGCACTGACGGAAACGGTTTGTGCGCTGGGTCGGTGCCAGCGTTTGGTGGGGGTGGATCGTTATTCCAACTTTCCCGCCGAGGTCCAGCGTTTGCCCAAACTTGGCGGCGGTTTGGATCCCAGCATCGAGGCGATTGTGGCCTTGCGGCCCGATCTGGTGCTGATCGCCAAGTCCTCGCGGGCGGTTGAGCGCTTGCAGGGCTTGGGCTTCAAGGTCTTGGCGATGGAGCCTCAAACCCAAGCCGATGTCCAACGGGTTTGGTTGACCCTGGGTCAATTGCTGGCCGTGCCCGAGGCACCAAAAATTTGGCAGCAAATGGATGCCGAGGTGTCGGCGGCAGCCCAGACGGTCCCGGCCTCGGTCAAGGGGTTGCGGGTCTATTTCGAAGTCAATCAGGGGCCTTATGCTGCCGGGGAGGCCTCGTTCATCGGTCAAACCCTGAGCCGTCTGGGGGTTGAAAACATCGTGCCCGCGCGCATGGGGCCTTTTCCCAAATTGAATCCGGAGTTTGTGGTGCGTGCCAACCCCGACCTCATCTTGATGGGGGAGGGCAACGCCAATGCGCTGCTGCAACGCCCCGGTTGGTCGCTGATCGGCGCGGTGCGAACGCATCGGATTTGTCTGTTCACGCCCGCGCAGGCCGATGTGCTGGTGCGCCCCGGCCCCCGCATGGGCGAGGCGGCACGGCTCATGGCCGATTGCCTGGTCAAAGTGGAAAGACCGGCACCATGAGGCGCTGGGTGGGCATGGGTTATGTGTTTTTGGGCCTTGGTTTGTCGCTGGCCCTGGTGGTGTTGGGGCTGGGGGTGGGCAGTGCCGGGTTTGACCATGGGCTGATGGTTTTCTGGCATGCCAGCGCCGAAGCCACCGATGAGGTCTTGGCCCAACAAATTCTTTGGGAAATTCGCCTGCCACGTACCTTGGGTGCTTGGGCCGCTGGCGCTTTGCTGGGCTTGGCGGGGGCGTTGGCGCAGGGTTTGTTTCGCAACCCGCTGGCCGACCCTTATTTGTTAGGCAGTGCTTCGGGGGCCTCCGTGGCGGTGGCCATGGCCTTGGCCGTTTTGGGGGGCGGCCGAACGCCCCCCAGTGGGTGGCTTCATCTGGGCCTCACGGGGGTGGCATTTCTTGGCGCGGTGCTGGCCGTGGGTTTGACCTTGCTGCTTTCTCGCGGGGTGGGGCACCGATTGCGTTTGTTGTTGTCGGGGGTGGTGGTCGGTGTGGTGTTGGGCGCGGCGACCCAGTTGGTGCTGTTGTTCGCGCCCAATGCCTTGCTGGCCATGCAGGGGTTTTTATTGGGCTCAACCGCATTTGTCGGCTGGACTTCAGCGTTGTTGATGGGGGCGGTTTGGGCCGGCTGTGTGTTGGTTGCCAGTTTGTTGGCCAAGCTTTTGGATGGCTTGAGTTTGGGCGATGCCACGGCTTTGAGTCTGGGGCTTCGGGTCGGCCCCTTGCGCTGGGCCCTGATGGGGGTCTTGGCCTTGTGCACGGGCACGGCGGTGGCGCAAACGGGTTTGATTGGTTTTGTGGGTTTGGCCGCGCCGCATTTGGTGCGCTCGCTGGTCAAGTCCACCCAGGTGCATTGGATGGTGCTTTCCAGTTTGGCAGGCGGGGTGTTGTTGTTGGCCGCTGACATTTTGGCGCGCGGCTTGATCGCCCCTCAGGAGCTGCCGGTGGGGGTGTTGACGGCGGTGTTGGGGGGCGGCTATTTGCTGTGGCTCATGCACCGAGGCCCATTGGGTCAGGGGGCCGAGACATGACGCTGCCCCTTGCAGACCCTGTTGCCTTGACGGCCCAAGACCTGTGCGTTTTTTTGGGGCAGGGCGCGGCCCGGGCCCAGGTTTTGCATTCGGTTTCGCTGGGTCTGAGGGCCGCGCGCTGGACCAGCGTGGTGGGGCCCAATGGCGCGGGCAAATCCACCTTGCTCCAATGCCTGGCTGGTCTGTTGGCTCACCAAGGCACGGTCGAGTTGTGGGGCCGAACGCTGTCCCAATGGCCTGCCCGGGAGCGCGCGCAGCAATTGGCTTGGTTGGGCCAAAACACCGAAGGGGCCGACGATCTGCGGGTCTGGGATGTGGCGATGTTGGGGCGCTTGCCTCATCAAAGCTGGCTGGCGCTGGCCAGCGCACAAGACCGGGCCGAAGTCGAACAAGCCCTGCGCGCCACCCAAGCCTGGGATTGGCGTGAGCGACCTCTGGGGGCGCTCAGCGCGGGTGAGCGCCAGCGGGTCTTGCTGGCCCGGGCCTTGGCGGTGCAGGCACCGGTGCTGCTGATGGATGAACCCTTGGCCCATCTGGACCCGCCCCACCAAGTGGACTGGCTGGCCCTGGTCAGGGGCTTGGTGGCACAGGGGCGCACCGTGGTCAGCGTGCTGCATGAAATTCCCATGGCCTTGTGTGCCGATGACCTGGTGGTCATGGCCCAAGGCCAGGTGGTTCACCAGGGTCGGTGTGCCGATCCGGCGACTCACTTGGCCTTGGAAGGGGTGTTTGATCACCGCATCCAAGTGCACTCGGTTCAGGGACAATGGGTGACCCTGGCCCAAACCCCAACTTGAATTAAAGACAGCATGGAAATCCAAACACCGCCCACAGAAAAGCCCTATGAAAAATCCGAAGGCGAACGCCGGGGTTTGCTGATCATCAACACCGGCGATGGCAAGGGCAAAAGCACCGCTGCTTTCGGCTTGGCGCTGCGTGCCAAGGGGCGTGGCAAGGCCGTGCAAATTTACCAGTTCATGAAAGTCCCTTCGGCACGTTTTGGCGAACACCGCATGTTTGAGCAAATCGGCGTGCCGGTGGAAGGCCTGGGCGATGGTTTCAGTTGGAAAAGCAAAGACCTGACTCACTCGGCCGAGTTGGCGCGTGAGGGGTGGCAAAAGGCCCGTGCGGCCATTTTGTCGGGGGAATTCTTCTTGGTGGTGCTGGACGAAATCACCTACCCCCTGATTTTTGGCTGGCTGCCTTTGGACGATGTGTTGCAGACCTTGCGCCAGCGCCCGTCGTCGGTGCATGTGGTGTTGACCGGGCGCAGTTGCCCCCAAGAGCTGATCGATTTGGCCGACACCGTGACCGAGATGAAGATGGTCAAGCACGCCTTCGAGGCCGGCATCCCAGCCCAGCGGGGCATTGAAGACTGAAAAACCCCCTTGGGTTTTGGGTGCATTGCCTTTTTTATTGAAAATGAGAATGATTCGCATTACAATTTTTCCATGCGCTTTTTTTCTCATCAGACCCGCCGCCTGGGGGCCCAACTGAGCTTTTGGATCGGTGGCGGCCTCTTGACTGCGGGGCTCCTGTCCTCCCCCCTGGCCTTGGCGGCGCCACCGCCCATCAGCCTGGTGACCAGCGGCGGGGACAACCCGATACCAACGGGGGCTGGATTTTGGGGGTTTGTGGAAGGTTTGGATCGCAGCCAGGCCATGCTGGGCGATTTGTGGGGCGCGCGGACCTGGTTGAGCCGTTATGGGGCCTCTTTGGCAATTCAAAAAACCAGCGAGTCTTTGGGTAATGTCATGGGGGGCCTGGAAAAAGGCTTTACCTACAACGGATTGACCCAAATGCTGCTCCAAGTCGACACCAACCGGGGATTTGGTCACTATGGCGGGCTGTTCAATGTCAGCGCATTGGACATTCAGGGACGGGGTTTGAGTGCGACCCATTTGGGGACCTTGCAAACCGCCAGTGGGATTGAGGCCGAACCGGGCTTGCGCTTATGGGAGTTTTGGTACGAACAGAAGTTCTTGGAAGAAGACCGCTTGGACGTGAAAGTGGGGCAACAAAGCCTGGACCAGGAATTCATGGTCAGCGCCAATGCCCAGTACTTTGTCAATACCATGTTGGGCTGGCCGATGTTGCCGTCAGCCGATCTGCCGGGGGGTGGACCGGCCTATCCGCTGTCGGCGTTGGGGCTTCGCCTGAGTGCGCGCCCCGTTGATGGCGTGCAAATTCTGGCCGGGGTCTTCAATGGCACCCCCCTGAAAAACGGCAGCAACGACCACGGCACGAGTTTTCCCTTGGGCAACGGCGCCTTGCTGATTTCTGAGGTGCAGTTTTCCTACCCCTCCCTGGGCACCCTGGTGGACCCTGAGGCCAGCGAGTCCCTGGGCTGGACCTACCGGTTGGGGGGCTGGTACGACGCGGAGTCCTTTGGCGACCCCGCCAGTACCGCGCAAGCCCAACAGCACTCTGGCAACTACGCTTTGTATGCGGCGGGAGACCATTTGATTTGGCGGGATTCGAATGACCCCAATCGCACTTTGTCCTTGTTTGGGCGTGTCATGGGCACGCCCTTGAGTGACCGAAATTTGATCAGCGCCAGTTTTAATTTTGGTGCCCTCATGCACAGTCCTTTGGCGAACCGGCCCATGGACACCGCCGGTCTGGCCGTGGGGCTGGCCAAAGTCAGCAGCAGCGTGACCCAATTCGATCGGGCCAACAACCTCCTGGCGGGTACACCCAACGCGCCGATTCGGACGCAGGAAAAATTCATCGAACTCACCTACCAGTTCCAGTACCGGCCCTGGCTCTTGTTTCAGCCCGACCTGCAATACGTGAGCAACCCAGGGGCTGGCGTGGCCGACCCGAACCACCCCGACAGCCGTTTGAAAAACGAGTGGGTATTGGGCTTGCGAACCATTTTGTCTTTTTAAATGTTGGCCTTCTGTTTTTTTTTGGGATTGAGCGCATACCATGACCCCTCTTCGCATTTTTCTCACCCAGCTGGCCCCCGTTGTCGGCGGCGCGCTTGTGTTGGCTTTGGCCCTGCCCGTCAGCGCGCAAACCGAACCCAAAGGGCTGCTGGAAACCATTCACAAACACAAGTTCCTGACCTCGACCGTGCCAGACAACGGCGATGTCAACCCCTACGCCGTGGTGGTGGTCCCCAAGACCGTGGGCAGCTTGCAGCAAAACGATGTGTTGATGGACAACTTCAACGACATCTCGAATTTGCAAGGCAAAGGCAGCACGGTCGTCTTGTACCGCCCCAGCACCAAAGAATTGAAGTTGTTTGCCCAGGTGCCACAAAACCTCAAGGACTGTCCGGGCGGCGTCGGCCTGAGCACCGCCATGGCGGTGTTGCAAAAAGGCTGGGTCATTGTGGGCAGCACCCCCAGTCTGGACGGCACCACCAAAACCAAGGGGGATGGGTGCTTGTTGGTTTTTGATGCCACGGGTCGCCATGTGGCCACTTGGGTGGGCCCCCGCATCAATGGCCCCTGGGGCAATATGGCGGTAGTGGACCGGGGGGACTCGGCCACCTTGTTCATCAGCATGGCGGGCTTTGGCGTGCCGGGGCCTGAGGTGATTGACCCGGTCACCCATTACCCCGTGATTTTGAAGCAGGCCACGGTCTTGCGTCTGGAAGTGGCGCTGCCTGAGCAAGGCCTTCCCCAGCTGAGCAGTCAGACCGTGGTGGCCGATGGGTTTTCGCACCGCGCCGACATGGCTAATTTTTTGTTGGGTCCCACGGGGCTGGCCCTGGCGCCGGACGACACCTTGTACGTCACCGATGGCCTGGACAATGAGATCACGGCCATTCCCAACGCGACCACCCGCACCGACAGCGCTGGCAAGGGGCGCACCGTGACCCAGGGCGGTTTGTTGGCATGGCCACTGGCCATGGTCATGACCGCACAAGGTCATTTGATCGTGGCCAATGGCAAAAATGGGCAAGCCGTCGAGGTGGACCCCCGCAGCGGCAAGCAAATCTACGCCCATTGGCTCAATGCCAACCAAGCCCAGTCGCCTCCAGGCAACGGGAACCTGTTCGGGCTGGCGCTGAGCCCGGACGGTCAATCCCTCTACTACGTGGAGGACGATAACAACGACCTGCGGATCGCGACGCCATGAACCAGTCCATCCCCGAGAAAAATCCGGCGCGCAGACATTTCATCAAGTCGGCGCTGACATCGGCGGCGCTGATGGCCGGTGTTGGCGAGGCCGAGGCCCAGCCCACCCCTGAGTGCAAGCCCGCATCGGCGGCAGAAGCTTTTTGGGGCGAGCACCAGGCGGGAATCGTGTCGAAGGTGCCTGCGCACACCTATTTTGTGGCGTTTGATTTGATCACCGACCAACGCGGGCAACTTCAAGCCTTGTTGCAGCGCTGGACCCTGGCTGCTGCAGAGCTGATTGAATCGGGGGCCATGCCAGGCTTGATGAACAAGCCGCTGAGTGTGACCTTTGGTTTTGGCCCCTCCTTGTTTGAAAAAGACGGGCAGGACCGCTTCGGTCTGGCGGCGCAAAGGCCGGCCGCCCTGGTCAACCTGCCGCGTTTTGTGGGCGACCAGTTGGTGCCAGAACGCACCGGCGGTGATTTGTCGGTCCAGGTCTGCGCCGAAGACCCCTTGGCGGTGGAGACCGCCATTCGGCGTCTGGCCAAAGTCGCACAAGGGGTGGCTGTCATGCGGTGGGCCCAAATGGGCTTCAACGGCCGATTTCAGGCCCATGAAACCCCTCGCAATCAAATGGGCTTCAAGGATGGCACCCTCAATGTCAATGGGCAAGACCCGCAAGCGGCCAAGGCCTTTGTTTGGGTGGGCGACGAGGGACCGGCGTGGTTGCGGGGCGGCAGCTACATGGTGATTCGCCCCATCCGAATTTCCCTGGAGCATTGGGACGACATGACCCTGGCCTTTCAAGAGCAGACGATTGGCCGGCACAAGGCCTCCGGGGCCCCAATTGGCAAACAACAGGAGTTTGAAGACCTGGACCTTGAGCGGGAGGATGCCCAGGGCAATCCCGTGCTGACTGAAAATTCCCATGCGGCGATGTCTGCGCCAGAAAGCAACGGTGGGGCGCAAATCCTCAGACGGGCGTTTTCTTACGACAATGGCATTGCCAAAATCGCCGAGCGCTGGCCGCCCTGGCGCCAGTTGGTGACGTTTGATGCGGGCTTGTTGTTTCAGTGTTACCAGCGCGACCCCAGAACGGGCTTCATTCGGCTATTCAAGAAAATGGCGCAAATCGATATGCTCAACCAATTCACCACTCATGTGGGGGGCGGCCTCTTTGCTTGTCCGCATGGGATCAAGCCGGGTGCTTACCTTGGTGAAGACTTGTTTGTATAAAGGAGAATGGCCATGTCCCCGACGGCTTTGCCGACAGCGCGTTATGACAAAAAAACCGTGACCTTCCATTGGCTCAGCGCGGCCTTGATCCTGGCCATGTGGCTGCTTGGGCAAAGTTTTGATTATTTGCCCGATGGCCCGCCATCGGACTGGGCCATGAGCCTGCATGTCCTGACAGGCCTCTTGCTGGCGGCGCTGGTATTGCTGCGTTTGCAGTGGCGTTTTTCGGGTGGCCGACGTTTACCGAGGGCGCAAGCTGGCTGGCTTGGAAAATGGAGCCATGGCGTGCACCACTTGCTTTATGGCTTGAGCTTGGCGACCTTGGTGATGGGGGGCTTGGCCGCCTGGGCCCATGGGGTGGCTGTGTTTGATTGGTTTCAACTGCCCGAATGGCGGCCAGGCGACCGAGATTGGCAGGAAACGATGGGCGATTTGCATGGTTGGTTGGCCAATGCGCTGTTGGGACTCGCTGCAGCCCATGCGGCCGTGGCCGCTTGGCACCGCTGGTTTTTGAAAGACCAGGTGTTTCAGCGCATGACTTTTTAAGCCTGCCGGGTACCCGCTGCCCACGGTGTGTTCAGTGGGCGTGTCGTTTTTTTGGGGCTCAGTGACTGAACCGGGGCGAAAGCTGGACCGCCTCGCCAATGACGAGCAAGCCCGGTGAACTGCGGTAGCCGGGGTTGGCGGCCATCAAGTCTTCCAAGCGGCAGGCCATGACTTCTTGTTGCTCGCATTGGGCCCCGTAGACCAGGGCCGCCGGGGTGCTGGGCGACAGGCCATGTTGAATCAATTTTTCGCCAATCAAGCGCAGACGCTCGACACCCATGTAAAAAACACGGGTTTGTTGCGGTTTGGCCAGGGCTGGCCAATCGTAATCCAAAGGGCCATTGGCGCCATGGCCGGCCAGAAAAACGCAGCTGTGAGAAAGCTCGCGGTGGGTCAATGAAAACCCCGCTGCTGCAGCGGCGCTGCTGGCGGCGGTCACGCCCGGGATGACTTCAAAGGGAATCTGAGCGTCCAGCAGTGCGGCCATTTCCTCGGCCGCACGACCGAATACATTGGGGTCGCCGCCCTTGAGCCGCACCACGCGCTTGCCTTGTTGGGCGTGCTCGACCATGCAGCGGTTGATGTCAGCTTGCGGCATCAAGTGGTGACCGCTGGCCTTGCCGGCGGGAATGCGCAAACAATCGCTGGGGACGGTTTCCAGCACGGCCGCATCGACCAAGCGGTCGTAGATCAAGACCTCGGCTTGTTGCAAACAGTGCAGGGCGCGCAGGGTCAGTAAATCCAACGGACCGGGACCGGCCCCCACCAAATGAACCCGGCCGGTCGCCAAGGTTTTGTTTTGAGCATTCATGGCCGTGATTTTAGGGAGCCTCGGCAAACCACGACCGGACGCCGGACTTTGACCTTCGTTCTTGCACTAGCATGCGGGTTTTGTTTTTTAAAAGCGATCTATGACGGCCAGATGTGTGATGGTGCTGGGCACCACCAGCGGTGCGGGCAAGAGCTGGCTGACCACGGCCTTGTGCCGTCACTATGCGCGTCAAGGCTTGAAAGTGGCACCCTTCAAGGCGCAAAACATGAGCAACAACGCGCGCGTGGTGGCCGCTGCCTGCGGTGAGGGTGAGATGGGTTCGGCCCAGTATTTTCAGGCCTTGGCGGCCCGCGCCGAGCCCGATGTGCGCATGAACCCGCTGCTCTTGAAGCCCGAGGCCGACACCCGCAGCCAGGTGGTGTTGATGGGGGCCGTCAGCCCGGCCTTGAGCGCCACGCCCTGGCGCGAGCGCAGCGAGAAGGTCTGGCCCGTGATTGCGGCGGCCTTGGATGAACTGCGTGCGCAAAATGAGGTGGTGGTGATCGAGGGGGCTGGCTCTCCTGCCGAAATCAACCTGATGGACAGCGACATCGTGAACCTGCGGGTGGCCCGCCATGCACAGGCCCGTTGTTTGTTGGTGACCGACATCGATCGGGGCGGCGCATTCGCCCACCTGTATGGCACTTGGGCTTTGCTGCCTGCGGCAGACCAGGCCCTGATCCGTGGCTTCGTGCTCAACAAGTTCAGGGGGGATGCCCGCTTGCTGTCGCCTGCGCCGGAACGGCTGGCGCAACTGACGGGCATTCCCACGGTGGCCACCTTGCCCATGTGGTGGCAGCATGGCTTGCCGGAAGAGGATGGGGTGTTTGACGAGCGCTCACGCGCCAGCGGCCCCGTGCACACCCGCATCGCCATCATGGCCTACCCGCGCATCAGCAACCTGGATGAGTTTCAGGCTTTGAAAAACATGCCTGGGGTGCGCCTGATTTGGGCCCGCAGCCCCGCCGATTGCCAGGGCGCCGATTGGCTGGTCCTGCCCGGCTCCAAGGCCACGGCCGCCGATTTGGGGTGGCTGCGAAACCAGGGACTTGACCAGACCATTGCCCAGCACGCAGCGCAGGGCGGGGCGGTGCTGGGAATCTGTGGGGGCCTGCAAATGCTGGGGGAGGCCTTGATCGACCCCCACGGCGTGGATGGCGGGGCACGCGGTTTGGGGCTCCTGCCTCTGGTCACGGTTTTCGCCCAGAAAAAGACCGTGACCAAAACCCATGCGGTTTTTGGATCGGTCCACGGCCCCTGGTCGGCATGGAGTGGCGTGGCCGTCTCCGGTTATGAAATTCACCATGGGCAAACCACCCCGCAGTCGGCCCGCGAAGTGCTGCCTGGCAGGGCCTGGCAAAACGCGGCGGGCAATGTGCTGGGCTGTTATTTGCATGGTCTGTTTGAAGACCCCGCAGCAATGCAGGCACTGTTTGGTGCGCAAGCGCCCACCCTGGACCGGGTTTTTGATGGCCTGGCTGATTTTGTCCAAGCCCATGTGCAGCCCGGTGTGCTGGCCAGCCTGGCGGCTCTGGGATAATCGGGGCATGAGCGGAAACACCTTAGGCAAACTTTTCAGCGTCACCAATTTTGGTGAGTCCCATGGTCCAGCCATTGGCTGTGTGATCGACGGCTGCCCGCCGGGCATGGCCTTGAGCGAGGCCGACATTCAGCGCGAACTCGACCGCCGTCGCCCCGGCACCAGCCGCCATGTGACGCAGCGCCAAGAGCCCGATCAGGTGGAGATTTTGTCGGGCGTGTACCAGGGCCTGACCACGGGCACTCCGATCGCCTTGCTGATTCGCAACACCGACCAGCGCTCCAAAGATTACGGCGACATTGCCCAAAGCTTCCGGCCCGGCCACGCCGACTATGCCTACTGGCACAAATATGGCCTGCGTGACCCGCGCGGTGGGGGGCGGTCTTCGGCCCGTTTGACCGCGCCCACTGTCGCGGCCGGGGCGGTGGCGCGCAAATGGTTGTTTGAGAAATACGGCACGGTGTTTCGGGGCTGCATGACGGCCATTGGCGAAGTGGACATCCCATTTGAAAGCTGGGACTGTGTTCCGAACAACCCGTTTTTTGCCCCTGTCGCTCAAGTGCAGCATTTGGAAGACTACATGGACGCCCTGCGCAAAGCGGGGGATTCCTGCGGCGCCCGCATTCGCGTCACCGCCCAGCACATGCCTGTGGGTTTGGGTGAGCCTTTGTACGACCGGCTCGACGCCGACATTGCCCACGCCATGATGGGCCTGAATGCCGTCAAAGGCGTTGAAATTGGCGCGGGTTTCCAAAGCGTGGCGCAGCGTGGCACCACCCATGGCGATTCCCTGAGCCCCGCCGGTTTTCGCTCCAACAACGCGGGCGGAATTTTGGGCGGCATCAGCACCGGCCAAGACCTGGAGGTGAGCATCGCCATCAAGCCGACCAGCTCCATCATCAGCCCGCGCGAGTCGATTGATGTCACGGGCCAATCGGTCGAAGTCGTCACCAAGGGGCGTCATGACCCTTGCGTGGGCATTCGCGCCACGCCCATTGCCGAGGCTTTGCTGGCCTTGGTGGTGATGGACCATGCCCTGCGCCACCGCGCCCAATGCGGGGATGTTCAGGTCACGCCGGGGCCCATTGCGGCGGCCGTTCCGCCGGCGGCCTGATGGCCCTGCGTTGGCGCCACTGGCTGGCGTTTGCGGCGCTGTCGGCCACTTACTACGCCCATGTGGGGGTGTTGGGCACCTACCTGCCTTTGTGGTTGAAGTCGATTGGTTTTTCGGTGCTCAGCATCGGGTGGCTGACTTCCCTCCAAGCCGTGACCCGGGTTTTCGCCCCCTATCTTTGGGGCCTGCTGTCCGATCGATCGGGGGATCGGGTCAAGTGGCTGCGCTGGTGTGCCAGTGTGGCCCTGCTCTGGAGCGCCGGATTGCTGGCGACGCGGGGCGAGTGGGGCGTTCCGGCGCTGCTGTTTTTGCTGTTCAGCCACACCAGCGGCATGATGTCCATGAACGAAGCCGCGATGGCCCACTTGGTCAGCGAGGGGGGGCGATTTGACCCCCGGCGCTATGGCCGCATGCGCTTGTTTGGCTCCCTGGGTTTCATGGTCGCTGTGTTTTTGGCCGGGATTTGGTTTCAGGATCAAGGGCTGGCGGGCTTTCCGGTGTGGGTTTTTGTCACCCTGGTGGGCGTGACCTTGGCCACCTGGTCCTTGCCTCCAGCTTCGCCGGAGCCCTTGGCGCAGCCGCAGGGAGTGGCCTTGCCCGGGGGGGCTGCCTCGGTGTTGTCGGTGCTGCGACAACGACAGGTGCAGTGGTTTTTGGCGTCCTTGTTTTTTCACATTCTGGCGCACATGGGCCTGTATGTGTTTTTCTCGCTCTACCTCGATACCTTGGGTTACAGCAAGACCTGGATCGGTATTTTGTGGGCGGTGGGCGTGGTGGTTGAAATCGTCTGGTTTTTCACCCAAGGCCGTTGGCTCCATCGCTTGAGTCTGACGGCTTGGCTGATGCTGGCTTCGGCCCTGACCTGTCTGCGCATGGGCCTGACGGCGGCCGTCGGGACTTCGCTGGGTTGGATGCTGCTGTTGCAATGCTTGCATTGCATCACCTTTGCCGCTCACCACACGGCTTGCGTGGCCTTGATTTCGCATTACTTTCCCGGCCCGCTGCGAGGCCGGGGGCAGGCCATCTACACCCTGGTGGGGTATGGGCTGTCCGGGGTCTTGGGGGGCGTGCTGGGCGGGCTATTGGTCACGGCGTTTGGCCTGAGCAGCGTTTACTGGGCCTGTTCAGCCGTGGCCTTGCTGGGCGGCTACTGTGCCTGGCGGCTCTGGCGATTGGTTCACCCAAACGCTCACTTGTTGACTTCGTCCACCAAGGTTTTGAATTCATCGATGTCTTCAAAGCTGCGGTAAACGCTGGCAAAGCGGATGTAGGCCACCTTGTCGAGTTTCTTCAACTCGCGCATGACCATTTCGCCGATTCGGTGCGAAGCAATTTCGCGTTGGCCCAGGTTCAGGAGCTTTTCTTCGATGCGCTCGATGGCGCTGTCGATTTGTTCGGTGCTGACCGGGCGTTTGCGCAAGGCCAGATTGAACGAGCCTTGCAGCTTGGTGTGCTCAAAATCAATGCGGCGGCCGTCTTTTTTGACCACGGTGGGAAAGCTCACCTCGGGCCGCTCATAGGTGGTGAAGCGTTTGTCGCAGTGGCTGCAACGGCGGCGCCGACGGATGAATTCGCCATCTTCAGAAATGCGCGTTTCGACCACCTGGGTGTCCAGATGGGCGCAAAACGGGCATTTCATTGACGCGGGCTCGCAGTGGCCAGGGCTTAACGGTAAACCGGGAAGCGCGAGGTCAGGGCGTGCACTTTGGCACGCACGGCCGCCAGATTGGCTTCGTCGCGCGGATGGTCGAGCACATCGGCGATCAGGTTGGCCGTGAGGCGGGCCTCCTCGTCCTTGAAGCCCCGGGTGGTCATGGCGGGGCTGCCAATGCGCACGCCGCTGGTGACAAAGGGTTTTTCAGGGTCGTTGGGGATCGCGTTCTTGTTGATCGTCATGTGGGCGCTGCCCAGCACGGCTTCGGCCTCTTTGCCGGTGATGCCCTTGGCGCGCAGGTCCACCAGCATCACATGGCTTTGGGTGCCGCCGCTGACGATGCGCAGGCCGCGCTGGGTCAGGGTTTCGGCAATGATGCGGGCATTCGTGATGACCTGTTGCTGATAACCCTTGAAATCGGGTTGCAAGGCTTCTTTGAAGGCCACGGCTTTGGCCGCAATCACATGCATCAGCGGGCCGCCTTGCAGGCCGGGGAAGATGGCGCTGTTGATGGCTTTCTCGTGCTCGGCCTTCATCAGGATGATGCCGCCGCGCGGGCCACGCAAGCTCTTGTGGGTGGTGCTGGTCACCACGTCGGCGTGGGGCACGGGGTTGGGGTAGACGCCGGCGGCAATCAGGCCGGCGTAGTGCGCCATGTCGACCATGAAGATGGCGCCCACGTCTTTGGCCACTTTGGCAAAGCGGGCAAAATCGATGTGCAGGCTGTAGGCCGAAGCGCCCGCGATGATCAGCTTGGGCTTGGTCTCGTGGGCCTTTTTCTCCATGGCGTCGTAGTCCAGCACTTCATTGGCGTCCAAGCCATACGACACGACATTGAACCATTTGCCACTCATGTTCAGGGGCATGCCATGGGTCAGGTGGCCACCTTCGGCCAGGCTCATGCCCATGATGGTGTCGCCGGGCTTCAAAAAGGCCAGGAACACGGCTTCGTTGGCCGAGGCCCCGCAATGGGGTTGCACATTGGCGGCGTCGGCGCCAAACAGTTGTTTGACGCGGTCGATGGCGAGTTGTTCGGCCACATCGACAAATTCGCAGCCGCCGTAATAGCGTTTGCCAGGATAACCCTCGGCGTATTTGTTGGTGAGCTGCGAGCCTTGTGCGGCCATGACGGCGGGCGAGGCGTAGTTTTCGCTGGCGATCAGCTCGATGTGCTGTTCTTGGCGGGTGTTTTCGGCCTGAATGGCGGCAAACAGTTCGGGGTCGATTTGTTCAACGAGGAGGTTGCGGTCGTACATGATGGAGGCTCAGTCTAGGGCTGGGAGGGTTAGACAACTGCCCAGGCGAACGGCTAAACGGCAAGGCCGGCACGCTCCCTCCGTGGTCAACCACGTCAGCGGCAGGGTGCATTGCTGCACTCAACCACCTATCGCCAGTCGCGTACTCACATAGTGTAACTTAGGCGAGTCACTTCGACGCTGTCATGGGGACACCACCTCATTCGGCGGCCACGCGCAGGGCTTGGCTCTCGGCGGCAGCGGATGGGGTGGTGCTCAGGGCCGTGCTGCTCATGGGCACCGATTGACCAGACGCCACCTGGTTGAGTCGGGCCAGCTCGGCCAGAACACGGGCCGGGTAGCCATTGTCTTCAGCACCCTCGCTGTTGCTCATGCCCACATAAAAACGCAAGCCGCCTTCAACAGAGCCCGCTTTGTCGATGCAGTCCCGCAAGACCTTGGCCCCAACCCGCAAATTGGCGACGGGGTCAAAGGCCGCAAAACGACCCCCAAAGCGGTCGTATTTGTCGCGGTGGACCTTGGTCATCACCTGCATCAAGCCCTGGGCGCCCACCTCACTTTGGGCAAAGGGGTTGAAGCCCGATTCGATGGCCATCACGGCCAGGATCAAATTAGGGTCCAGGTTGGTGCGTCGGCCGGTTTCCCAGGCTTCGGTCACGATGGCGCTCACAGGCTCTTGGGCGACTTTGTACTTGCGGCTCAGCCAGCGTGCCACCGCTGCTTGGGGTTTGGACAGGTCTTTGGGGTTGCTGGCCGTGGCGCGTGCGCTGGCCTCCATTTGTCCTGGCAGGTTGGAGGTCAGCTCCTGGCGGGCGCGCAGCCAGCCAAAGAGCTGCTCTTCGCCGAGGCTGCGCAAGTCGGGTCGGGCCTGCAGCGTGGCGATTGCAAAAAACAAGGCCAGGCCCAGCAAGGCAAAACCGTTGTGGGTGATTTCAAAAAAACCGTCAGCAACATCCCTGACGAAGATTTTCACACCCAATCGAAATTGGTGGAACATGGTGCATCCTTTCCATGAAGGCACTGGACCCGGAGGGGACCAGGCTGGTCAAAGGCTCGTGCGTTCGTCAGCGACGAAGGCGAAAGGCGGTGAACATGGGTTCACAATTTTGACATTTTAGATTTGGCTATATATTAAATAAGGAATATAAAAGCACTTCTACAAACATGGACTTTGGGGCTGTTTTTGCGCGCGGGTCTTGAGTGTGAGTCAGTGCCGCTCAGATCGGCGAGAATAACGCCCTGTTTCTTGAAACCCTTATTCCCTCACACCACACAATGTCTGACGCTCCTGAATCGAAGTCCTTGCCCTTGAGCAGCGCCGCTGCCTCACCCAAAGTCAATGAGACACACCCATTGGATGGTTTGACCGGAGGGGCTTTTTCGGCGCCGACATCGGGCGAACGAGCGGCCCGGGTGCGCGACTGGTTGGCCACTGAGCCCGATGAGGCGCAGTTGCAAACGGTGTTCAAGGAATTGAGCGTGCGTGACAAAGGGGCCGCCCGTGCCATCCGTGAGCGTTTGGATGAGATCAAACGGGCCAAAGGCCAAGAGGCCATGGCCGCCGAATGGGCGCAAAAAGCCCAAACCTTGCTGGGCACGGATCGTTTGAGCATTGCCGACGCCATGGCCTGGCAGCGCGACGCGGCCAAGGCGGGCGCACCGCTCAGCCGCGAGCCACTGGCCGCATTGAAAGCCCAGCTCAGTGAGCGCGTCAAAGTCATTGAAGACTTGCAGCACCGGGTTCAAGTGCAGCGGGAGGCCGCGGTCTTGTTGGCCCAACGCATTGAGGTGTTATCGACCAAGCCTTGGGCGGACGCGCAAAAAGTTCAGCCCGGTTTGACCGTCGACGTGCAGGCCTGGCAGGAGCAGGCCGCCGCGCTGATGGCAGACGCCAACTGGGCCAGCGTCGAAGCCCGCTTCCCGCCCATGCTGGATTCCTCCAAAACCCAGTTGTTGATGGTGTGGGAGGCCTTCCAGTCGGCCCTGGCCTTGACGGTGGCGGCCAGCACCGATGCGACGGCCGCCTTGCCCCCGGTGCGGGTCTGGGCCGATGAATTGCGTTTGGCGCGCGGTGAAACCTTGGAGGCCGCGGCCGCGCCTGCGGGCGCTCCCGCCTCAGAACGGCCAGCCCGGGTTTCGCGCCCCGCCGTGCCGCCGGAGTTGCGACAAAAAACCCAGAAAATGGTGGCCGAAGCCTTGGCCAAACTCGAGCGTGAAACCGCCGAAGGCCATGGCAAGGCCAGTGCTGGCGCGGCTGCGGCTTTGCGCCATGCGCTCAAAGACCACGGTAAATTGATCGATGCTGCGATGGAGCACCAAGTCCACACCGCTTTGGTGGCGGCGGGGGAACTGGAAGGTTGGCAGCGCTGGAGCGCCGATCAGGTGCGTGAGGCCCTGGTGCAACGGGCGGAAGCCCTCATGAACCGGCCCGAAGGTCAGGCCCTGGGGGGCCGCAAAATGCAAGAGACCCTGCGCGCCTTGCGCGAGCAGTGGAAACAAACCGACCAAGGTGGCGCGCCCAATCACGCCTTGTGGAAGCGCTTTGACGAAGCCTGCAACCAGGCCCACAAAGTGGTCGAAGCGTGGCTGGAGAAAGTCAAAACCGAGTCGGTTGAACACAAGGCCAAGCGCTTGGCCATCATCGAAGAACTGAAGGCCTGGACCGAGGCCCAACAACAAGCCAGCGCGACCGACTGGAAGGCCGTCAACCGCAGCTTGCACCAGTTTGCAGAGCGTTGGCGCGATGCCGGGCATTTGAGCGAGAAAGCCTTTGCCGAAATGCAAGGCTTGTGGAAAGAGGCCATGGCCGCTGCCGCTGCCCCCATTGAAGCGGCGCAAAAAGCCAGCGTGGCATTGCGCCACGCCCTGATCGAAGAAGCCAAGGTTTTGGGCGCTTCGGTCAATTTGCGGGTTGACGCGGTGCGCGCCTTGCAACAACGCTGGACGGTTGAGGCGCAAAGCGTGCCCTTGGACCGCAAGTTCGAGCAAAAACTGTGGGACGCTTTCAGAAAACCCATTGACGACGCCTTCAATCGCAAGACGACCGAACGCGAAAAGGCCGCCACCACCTTGAGTGAGCACGATCGCCTGGTGATGGAAGCGGCCCAAGCCGTTGAGGCGGCCAACGCCTCGGGCGATGCACAGAAAATCCGGGCTGCCTTGGCCCATCTGGAGGCGGCGTTGCGTGGTCAGGTTCAGGCCAGGGCCCAGGCCCAAATCGCTGCGGCAACCCCGCCGGAGCCTTCACCCGCCCCATCTACCGACCCTTCACCCGCCGCAGACCCATCGGCGCCTGCGCCTTCGTCAGAGGGCGATCCCACCACCGACGCTGCAGCAGAAGCGCCTCCCGCCGATGTGGCCCCAACACCGGCGCCCGCTCCCGTGGCCGCCCCGCGCAAAGTCGTGGCGGTTCGTGGGGACGACCGCCCCGGCATGAAGAAGGCCGAACCCGCGCCTGCCGGGCGTCCCGGCCGACCTGGCGACCGCCGGGATGGCGGCCGTGACGGCGCCCGGGGGGATCGTGGTGATCGTGCGCCGCGTGAAGAGCGCGGCCCGCGCTTGGGTGACGCCGCTTTCCGCGCCCAACGCGAAGCCATGGAACACGCCCAATTGACCTTGCGCAAGCTGGCCGCACAGGCCCATGGCGAGGCCCTGACCCAGTTGCTCAACGCCTGGGAAAAACGCGATCCCGAAGCCCTGCCAACGGCCCCGGTTTTGGGTGGCAAAGTCAACGCGGCTGCCCGCAACCGTTGGTTGCAAGCCCTGAGCGCCCCGGCCAAACCGTCCGCCGCTGACCAAGTCAACACCGCGCTCTTGCGTCTGGAAATGGCCGCTGAAGTGCCCACCCCTGCCGAGCACCTGAGCGCACGGCGTATGCTGCAACTGCAACTCTTGACCCGTCGCAACGACCTCGCACCCGCCCAAACCTGGAGCGAAGACGCTGCCGTGGTGTTGCAAGGCCCGGCTGACGCTGCAACGGCCAAGCGCTTGCAAAATGCGCTCAAGGCCTTGTTGCGCTAAAGACAGCCAAAGACAAAAAGGCCACCCCAGCATGGGCTGGGGTGGCCTTTTTGTTGACCCTGGCCCTGCGGGGCAGGCCAGGAGAAAATCACACGCGCTTGCGGTATTCGCCGGTGCGGGTGTCGATTTCGATGCGGTCGCCTTGTGACACGAACAGGGGCACAGGCACTTCAAAGCCGGTGGCGATCTTGGCGGGTTTCATGACCTTGCCCGAAGTGTCGCCCTTGACGGCTGGCTCGGTCCAGGTGATTTCGCGCTCGACGCTGGTGGGCAGTTCGACCGAGATGGCCTTGCCGTCGTAAAACACCACTTCAACGGCCATGCCGTCTTCGAGGTAGTTCAGGGCGTCGCCCATGTTTTCGGCTTCCACTTCGTATTGGTTGTATTCGCTGTCCATGCAGACGTACATGGGGTCGGCAAAGTAGGAGTAGGTGCACTCCTTTTTGTCCAAAATGATCTGGTCCATTTTGTCGTCGGCCTTGAACACGACTTCGGTGCCGAAGTTGGCGATCAGGCTCTTGAGCTTCATGCGCACGGTGGCCGAGTTGCGGCCGCCACGGCTGTATTCGGTTTTCAAGACGACCATGGGGTCCTTGCCGTGCATGATGACGTTGCCGGCGCGAATTTCTTGAGCGATTTTCATAGAGATAGGGGCCGATTGAAGGCCGTGGTGCTGGGGTTAACGTTGCCAATCCAGGGCAATTGGCACAAAGCCTAGGATTTTAACGTGCTTTTACCTGTTTGGTTGGCGTAAAAAGCCAATAGCTGGTCGGTGAGCTCAGTTTGTTGCAGGCACCGCGCCCTGGCCTTGGTCACAGCGGCCCCCCAGGCCAGGCGCTCGGTCGGGGCAAACCAGGCTTGAAGATCGGCTGGCGTGGGGGCATTGGGGCTCAGGCCATTCCACCAGAGGTGCGCCAAGCGCAGCGAGGCGGGGGCTTGCAACCAGTCCAAAAAAGCCGCCAGCTTGGCAGCGTGTGCGCCATCGGCCTGCGGGTAAATCTGCCAAATGAAAGGGCGGTTGGCAAAAATCGCACTGACCAGGGAGTCCTCGCCCCGCACAAAATTCAAATCGCTCTGTGTCAAGCCGAAGTCAAATTCGGTTTGTGCACAGGGCGGCAAAAATTCCAGGGTCAGCAGGCTGGCTTGGCGGCTCGGGGCTTGCCGCACGGCTTGCGCTGCGCGGCCCGGTGCAATTCGCAGGGTCGCCCCCGCGCCCATGCCGCCCTGGTGCAAAAAATCCAGATAAGCAGGCAACGCCGGGGGTTCGTAGCAAAACAGGGTGATCACAGCGGGCGAGTTGGTGCTGGTTTGGGCTGGGGGCAGGGGGTTCAAACGGTGGAGCAGGCCGCCCGTTTTGGGGGTGAAACCCGGGTAAAAAAACCATTTTTCTTGCCCCTGGGCCGGGCCACTCATGACGGGTGAAGCCAAGCCATGACAGCGTTCAACATAGGGCTCGGCCGACAGGTATTCCAGATTCAACCAAAGCGGAAAAGTGGCTTGAGATTGCGCGCAATGCTGTAGCCAGAGGGCCGGCGGCTCGCAGCCAAAGGCTTCGATCAAGACCGAGGGCACGGCAGCGCCCAGGGCCACCTGGGCCGGGACATCGTCCCAAGCCATGACTTGCACTGGGGGGTGGACCCCACTTCGCTGGCCGGGGGGCGCCATCCAGCCCAGGGCGCTGGCGTCGCCCCGCAGCCACAGACGCACCGATTCGCCGCGTTGGGCCAGCGACTGGGCCAGACGCCAGGTTACGCCCAGGTCGCCGTGGTTGTCGATGATGTCGCAAAAAATATCCCAAAGCATTGAATGAGCCAAAATAGAGTTAGATGACCGACCTTGAATTGCCCCCACAGGAACCAGCGCCCCAGTCGCAGCTCCCCCAGCATTCTGCTGAGTTGCTGGCGCAGGTGGCTGCTTTGCCCGCCTTACCGGGCGTGTACCGCTATTTTGACGCGAGTGGGCAACTGCTTTACGTGGGCAAGGCGATCCACTTGAAAAAACGCGTCTCCAGCTATTTCCAAAAACAGCATGGGGGCACCCGCATCGGGCACATGGTCAGCAAGATTGCCCGGCTCGATACGACCGTGGTGCGTTCCGAGGCCGAGGCTTTGCTGCTCGAAAACAACCTCATCAAAACCCAAAACCCGAAATACAACATCTTGTTTCGGGACGACAAAAGCTATCCTTATTTGAAGTTCAGCGGGGTTGAGTTTCCGCGCATGGCGTATTACCGGGGGGCGGTCGAAAAAAAGAACCAGTATTTCGGCCCTTACCCCAGCGCCTGGGCTGTGAAAGAAACCATCCAACTGATGCAAAAGGTGTTTCAGCTGCGCACCTGCGAGGACTCGGTTTTCAACCACCGCAGCCGCCCGTGTTTGTTGTACCAAATCAAACGCTGCTCCGGCCCTTGCGTGGGATTGATTTCGGCGGACGACTATGCGCGGGATGTGGCCGATGCAGCGCGATTTTTGCGCGGCGAAACCCAGACCCTGCTGCAGCAGATGGAAGCCCGCATGATGGCCCATGCCGAGCGCTTGGCGTTTGAGCAAGCGGCCGAACTGCGCAATCAAATCAGTGCGCTGTCCAAGGTCTTGCACCAGCAATCGATTGAGACCGACACCGATCAGGACGTGGATATTTTGGCCGTCAAGGTGCAGGGAGGGCGGGCCTGCGTCAACCTGGCCATGGTGCGGGGCGGGCGGCATCTGGGTGACCGGGCTTATTTCCCGGTGCATGTGGACGATGCCGACGAAGCCCAGGTGTTGGAGGCCTTTGTGGCCCAGCATTACCTGGAAGTCGCGGTGCCACCGGTCTGGGTGACCGACATTCCGCTGGCGACTGAATTGTTGGCCGCAGTGGCCGCACATTCAGGCGTCAAGGTGAGCGTGGTCAAGCAGCCGCGAGAACACCGCCGGGTCTGGTTGGAGATGGCGCAAAAAAATGCCGAGCTGCAATTGGCCCGCTTGCTTTCAGAAGAAGGCTCTCAGCAGGCCCGCACCCGGGCCTTGATCGAGGCGCTGGATTTGGCCCCCGAGGCCCCGGACGGGGCAGATCCCTTGGCCGATTTTCGCATCGAGTGTTTTGACATTTCACACACCGCCGGCGAAGCGACCCAGGCTTCCTGTGTGGTGTTCCATCACCACAAGATGCAAAGTGCCGAATACCGACGCTTCAACATCGAGGGCATCACCGGTGGGGACGACTACGCTGCCATGCGTCAGGTGCTGACGCGGCGCTATGCCAAAGTGGCGGAGACCGGGCGTTTACCCGACCTGGTTTTGGTCGATGGCGGCAAAGGCCAGGTGGCGATGGCACGCGAGGTGTTTGAAGCCTTGGGCCTCGATTTGTCGGTGATTGTCGGGGTCGAAAAAGGCGAGGGCCGCAAGGTGGGCCTGGAAGAGTTGGTCTTTGCCGATGGCCGTGAAAAAGTCTATTTAGGGCGCGACTCGGCCGCTTTGATGCTGATTGCCCAGATCCGCGACGAGGCACACCGGTTCGCCATCACGGGCATGCGTGCGCAGCGTGCCAAGGTGCGCGTGGGCGGCAGTCGGCTGGAAGACATTGCGGGCATTGGCCCCAAAAAACGCGCCAAATTGCTGCAACGTTTTGGCGGCGTGCGCGGGGTGGCGGCCGCCAGCGTGGCCGATCTGATGTCGGTGGACGGTATTTCCAAGGATTTGGCGGAAGACATTTACCGCTCTCTGCGCTAAAGACGCTTTTAAAAACAGGCACAATCGCAGCCATGTTTTTCACCATCCCCACCCTCATGACCTGGGCGCGCATCATTGCGATTCCGCTGATCGTGGGGGTCTATGCCACCGACCTGCCCATCACCACCTGCAACACCGTGGCCACGGTGTTGTTTGTGATCTTTGCGGCCACCGATTGGCTGGATGGTTTTTTGGCCCGCAAGCTCAATCAAGCCTCCGCCTTTGGGGCTTTTTTAGACCCCGTGGCCGATAAATTCTTGGTCTGCGCCTCGCTCTTGATGTTGGTGTCTTTGCACCGGGTCAATGTCTTTGTGGCGCTGATCATCATCGGGCGCGAGATCGCGATTTCGGCCTTGCGCGAATGGATGGCGCAATTGGGGGCCTCCAAAAGTGTGGCCGTGCACATGGTCGGCAAGATCAAAACCACCGTGCAGATGGTGGCCATTCCTTTCCTGTTGTATGACGGCCAGCTCTTGGGCTGGATCGACACCGCCTGGTGGGGCACGGTCTTGATTTGGCTGGCCGCGGTGTTGACCGTCTGGTCCATGGTGTATTACCTGCAAAAGGCCTTGCCCGAGATCCGGGAACGGGTCAAATGACCCCCGGGGTCGGGGCCAGTCCGAGGCGTTGGCTGGCCGCCATGCCGGCCGTGTTTGTGCTGATCTGGAGCACCGGTTTCATCGTGGCGCGGTATGGCATGCCGCATGCGCCTCCCCTGTCTTTTCTGTGCGTGCGCTATGCCCTCTCGGTCCTTTGCCTGGTCCTTTGGATGGCCTGGGCCCGTGTCCCGCTGCCGCAGGGTCGCGACCAATGGCTGCATTTGGCGGTGACCGGTCTGTTCATGCACGCGGGTTACCTGGGTGGGGTGTGGTCGGCCGTCAAGGCGGGCATGGGCTCCGGTCTGTCATCGCTGATCGTTGGTTTGCAGCCGGTGCTGACGGCGATCTGGATGTCTTCGCGTGGCAACCAGGTCAGCCGCCTCCAGTGGCTGGGCTTGATGCTGGGGCTGGCGGGTTTGGTTCTGGTCGTCAGCGCCAAGATGGCGCAGGGCGCCGAGGCTTCCTGGCAAGCGCTGGCGCTGGCGATCATGGCCTTGCTCAGCATCACCACGGGCACGCTTTACCAAAAACGCCACGTCAAACCCTGGGATGTGCGCAGCGCCAGCGCCATCCAATTGGGGGCCGCGCTCTTGGTCAGTTTGCCCTTGGCCTGGCGGGAGTCTCAGCCCATCGACTGGACGCCAGAGCTCTTGGGCGCCGTGGCCTGGTCGGTGTTGGCGCTGTCGGTCGGGGCCAGTTCCCTCTTGTATTTGATGATCCAGCGGGGCGCGGCCACCCGCGTGTCCAGTCTGATGTATTTGGTTCCTCCCTGTACCGCCGTCCTGGCCTGGTTGTTGTTTGGCGAACCGCTGACCGAGTTGACTTTGATGGGCACCGCCTTGACGGCCCTGGGGGTCAGTTTGGCCGTCCGAACGCCGCGGGGTTGATTTTTAGAGGAGCACCAGTATGAGCGTAAAAACAAGCAAGCAAAAAATAGCCGTGATTGCCGGTGACGGCATCGGTCAGGAAGTCATGCCCGAGGGCCTGCGCGTGATGGAGGCGGCTGCGAGTCAGTTTGGCATTGACCTGCAATTTGACCACTTCGATTTTTCGAGTTGGCATTATTTCGAGCGCCACGGCAAGATGTTGCCCGACGACTGGAAAGACCAGATTGGGGGCCATGACGCGATCTATTTTGGGGCCGTGGGCTGGCCCGAGAAGATCGCCGACCATGTCTCGCTGTGGGGCTCACTGCTGCTGTTTCGCCGCGAGTTTGACCAGTACATCAACCTGCGCCCGGCGCGCCTGATGCCCGGCATCATCGCCCCCGTGGTGCGGCGCGATGGCAGCCCACGCCTGCCCGGCGAGATCGACATGTACATCGTGCGCGAAAACACCGAGGGCGAGTACTCCAGCATCGGCGGGCGCATGTTCCCCGGCACCGAGCGCGAAATCGTGATGCAAGAGACGGTGATGTCACGCATCGGCGTCGATCGGGTTCTCAAGTTCGCGTTCGAGCTGGCCCAGTCCCGCCCCAAGAAGCACCTGACCAGTGCCACCAAGTCCAACGGCATCGCCATCACCATGCCTTATTGGGACGAACGCGTGCTGGAGATGGCCAAGGCCTACCCCGGCGTGACGGTGGACAAGTTTCACATCGACATCCTGACCGCCCACTTTGTGCAGCGGCCCGACTTCTTCGATGTGGTGGTCGCCAGCAATTTATTTGGCGACATCCTGAGTGATTTGGGACCCGCTTGCACCGGCACCATCGGCATTGCGCCCAGCGCCAACCTCAACCCGGACCGAAAATTCCCATCCTTGTTTGAGCCGGTGCATGGTTCTGCGCCCGACATCGCAGGGCGAGGCATTGCCAACCCGATTGGTCAGATTTGGTGCGGGGCCATGATGTTGGAATTTTTGGGCCACAAAGAGGCGCACGATGCCGTCTTGCGGGCCATTGAACGGGTGTTGTTGCCCCAAAGCGGTGCGCCACGGACCCCGGATTTGGGTGGTCACGCCAAAACCACCGATGTGGGGCGGGCGATTGAAAAAGCCTTGCTGGAAGAATGACAAGGCAAAAGTAAAAGTTATTTAAGAAATGACACATATCCGGAATAAACTTGTCTAGAATTGTCAACTGTCCTGACATACACTGGGGTTATCGGTTGTATAAAAAAGCAGGACGTCGTCATTCGTGGCATTCATTTGTTAATTAAAATGGCCGCCGTTTCTGGCCTTTTTTGAGGAAATTTTTGTGAACAAGTCTGAACTCATCGAACACATTGCCAACCAAGCCGATATTTCCAAAGCGGCTGCAGGTCGTGCCATTGATGCCACCATTGAGGCCGTCAAGAAAACCCTGAAAAAAGGGGGCACTGTTTCCCTGGTTGGTTTCGGCTCTTTTGCGGTGACCAAGCGCGCTGCCCGCACGGGCCGCAACCCCCGCACGGGTGCTGCCATCAAAATCAAGGCCGCCAAGGTGCCCAAGTTCCGTCCAGGCAAAGCCTTGAAGGACGCCTTGAACTGATCTTCTGATTTTCTGTGGGTGCTTAGCTCAGTTGGTAGAGCAGCGCCCTTACAAGGCGCGGGTCGGCGGTTCGAGCCCGTCAGCACCCACCACAAGAGAATCCCCAAAGGGCCCAGAGCAATCTGAGCCCTTTTTTAATTGTCAGTTGATGTGAGAGGTGGGTGCAATGACGTGGCGTGTGCTGTGGCGAATGGTGGGGCTGGGGTGTTGGGGCTGCTGGCTGGCTGCGACGGGCTGGGCCGCCACTGACCAAACCCTTTACCAGGGACCGGTTTTGGAACTCAGCGTTCAGCGGGGCGAGGCACGCTTGCCATTGGCTTGGGTGGACCATTTGCAGCGGGGGGATCGGGTTTGGGTCAAAGCCCAGGCAGAATCGCTGGCCAAAGGGGATTGGGTCATGTTGTTGGCGACCGTCTCCCCCTCGGGCAACCAAGTCAAGACGGCCCGCTTTGATTTGAGTCAACCCGACACGGAGCCGATGATTGAAATCAGCGACGAGCACCAAGTGCCGGTGGTGGTTTTGGCACCGCAGTTGCGCAATCTGTTCGGCTTGTACACCAGCTTCAAAGAATCCGCTGACCTGTTGCGCGATGCGGTGCAAAGCGATCCGCAGCGTTTCTTTGAATTGCAAAAACTGGACCAAATCAACCAAGCCATCTCGGCCTTGCGACGGGGCCTGGACCAATTGCTGCAAAACAAATCACCCGAAGAAGCCGTGACCGCCACCCAAGCCTTGGCCGCCAAGTTTGGGGTCAAGACGATTGACCCCGATTGCTTCAAAAGCAACCAAGTCAATACCCAGTGCGTGGCCTTGAGCATGATGGCCAATCGGGACTTTGTGGTGCCTTCCAACGACGACTTGAGCAGCATGTTGGGGGCGCAAAAGGCCGCTGACCTGACGGGATTCTTGGCCAGCAGCCTGCACTTGTTCGCGGCTGCGGGTGATTTTTTGGCGAATAAATTTCGGGACCAGTATGCTTTCGCACCGGCTTTTGCGCGAACCCTGGACCAGGATCAAAAAAGGCAGTTGTTTTCATTGGTTCGATTTCGCAATGGCAATCTCAAAACGGCTTATGTCTACGCACCCGCCTGGTCCATGGGCACCATGCCCAAATTGAACTGGACCCCGGCGGCTCCGCTGTGCTTGTCACGCTGGCAATTGCAAGCCACGGTGCAAGGGCGTTTGTCCTTGGTAAACCATTGGCACGACTGGCACCTGAGCGCACTGGACCCCCAGGGGCAGAGCCTGGCCAGCACCCAGGACCTGGTGTTTGACCCCAATCAGGGTCGTCTGGATTTGGGGCCTCAAGCCCAAGAAACCTTGCGCAACCTGAGCGGCCCGGTCGCCTCGGTGCAGCTCAGCGCTTATTACGCATTTGAGCCCCTGGCCTGGCCCGCCTTCCCGGTGGCCGTGCCCGCCTCGGGGAACTGGGGTGAGCAGCTGCAAGGCTTGTCCAATTTGGTTTCGGGAGAAGTGGCGACCCTGACCTGGGCCGACACAGCCAGCGCCCCCTGCGTTGCCCAGCTTGACTTGCAAACCGGGTCTTCCGCCGCCGTGGCGGCCAAGCCGACCACACCGGGTCATTGGGAACTGAATTTGCAACACACGCCTGCGGGCGAAGCCCAACTCAAGGTGGCCCTGTATGGGGCCGAGTCCCAGAGGGTGCCCGTGCGGATTTTGAAACCCATGGCGCACATCCAGTCCATCTCCCATGCAGACCTGGAGACCCAGTTGCTGCTGCGCGGTGAGCATCTGGAGCGTTTGCAATCGGTGTCTTGGGGTGACACCCATTGTCAGGCCACTCAGGCCTCTCAGCCCACAGATGCCACCAAGACCAGCCTGACCCGCCTGGCCCTGGCTTGTGATCAGGACATCCGCCACAATGACTTGCTGCCCGAGCAGGTGCAGGTCAATTACCCTGACCAGGAGCCAGCGTCCTCGGCGTTCCGGCTCACCAAAACCCA
>CAIUTG010000202.1 GCA_903902035.1 uncultured Curvibacter sp.
GATGGAGGGCTGGCCCAAAGCCACCCGTTCGCGGTGCCGGTTGAGCAAGGTGGTGCGTGGAAAATCGTTTTGCACCAAAACCCGGCTCTGTAGCTTGGCGGGCAAGCTGCTCACCGCTTGACGCATTTGGTCACGCGAGGTGAACAAAACCAAAGCGCCCTGCTCTACCTCGGCCAGGTCCACCACCAACGCCTGGCACATGGCCTGGTTGTAAAGGGCGGCGTTTTTGGGGTCTGCGCCCAACAAGACCACCGTGAAACTGCCTTGGGTCTCGAAGTCAAAGGGGCTGCTGACCCGTTCGGACTCGACCCGCTGTTGGAAATTCAGACCGGTTTCGCGCAGGAAATAATCAAAACCACCGCAGCTGGTCAAGGTGGCCGAGGTCAGCAAGACGGCGCGGGTCCTGGGCCATAACTTGGCATTCAAAGAGGCGGCTGGCTGGATGGGGCTGGCATGGGCCGTGATGTTGACGTACTGGGTTTGGCCTTCGCTCAGTTTGCCAAAGCCAAACCAGCGCGCGACCCCGGCGCGGTGGGAGGCCCCTGCCTGGTGGTCGGAAAGCATGAGCTGCGCCCAGGCCGAAACGGCTTCCAGCCGGGGGGCCAGCACGCCCAATTCCACGTAGTGTTTGGACCACAAGGCGGTTTCCTGCGGCTCGTCTTTGAGTCGGGTTCGCAATGCCTGCGAGACCGATTGCAGACCTTTGATGAAGGCCGCGGCCTCGGTGTCGATGTCGGCCACCAAAGTGGCCAGGTCGTCGTGCAGCGGCCCCACCGGCAACAGCTCGGTTTCTTCTTCGGTCAACCCCAAAGGCCGGTAAAACGCCATGGCCCATTGAGCCGTGGCGCTCAGGTGCTCACGCAAAGCCGAACCCAGGGCCGCAAAATCGGGGACTTCCACCAGGTCCAGGGTGGCAGCGGCCCTTTGGGCGCGCGAAGCCAGTTGCTCCACCCAGCGCAGGCGACTCAGATCGGTGCTTTCCTGAAAATGGTTCAGCGCCACGCTCGGCAGGTGGTGGGCTTCGTCCAAGACCAAAAAACAATCGGCCAAATCGGGCAAGGTGTTGCCAGCCAGGGTGGACAGCAGCAAATCGTGGTTGGCCACAATCACATCGGCGCTGGCCAGGGCGCGGCGTTGCTCAAAATAAGCACAGCCCGAAAAATCGGGACAGTGCCGTGCCGTGCAACTGCTGGCTTCGGCCGCAATGGGCCCCCACAGATCCGCACTGGGCGGGGTCTCCAGGGTGTCGCGGTCGCCATCCCAACGGCGCTCGGTCAAGTCGGTCATCATCTGGAAATAGGCTTTGTCCAAGAAATGAACCGGCTGACTGGCCCCTTCGTTGGCAAACAAATCCGATTCAGCGCCTTCGGCGCTCAGCCTTTGCTTGAGTTTGTAGGCGCAAACATAACGCCCTCTTCCCTTGGCCAAGGCAAAGCTGAATGGCTGCGCCATGGCCCGCCTGAGCAAAGGCAGGTCTTTGTTGACCAGCTGCTCTTGCAAGGCCACGGTGGCCGTGGAGATGAGCACCTTGGATTTTTTGGCCAGAGCCAAGGCAAGGGTCGGCGCCGAGTAGGCCAGCGATTTACCCACCCCTGTGCCGGCTTCAATCAACAAGATGCCCTTGTCGATCTCGGACTCGGTTTTGCCCAAAGCCGTGCTGGCAAAGGTTTCAGCCACCCGCTCGGCCATGCGGCGTTGTCCCTCACGGGCCTTGAGGCCGTGCGCAGACGCCAGGACCTGGTCAAACACCGCCATGGCCTGCGCGATTTGGACCTCGGCCTGAGAGGTTCCGGTCAGGGGCACAGGCTCAATCACTTCGCCGCACGGGACGGGGTGTCATCGATCACCCGCTGGATGATGCCGGCCACATCGCCTCGATGGGCCTGCTGGGCAAAGTCCACCGCGCTCAAACCCAATTGATTGCGCAATTGGGGGTCGGCCCCCTCTTCCAGCAATTGTTTGACCACGCCCACATCGGCATACTTGGCCGCCATCATCAGGGGGGTGCTGCCATTGGGGGACGGCGCATCGATGTAGGCATATTCGCGCAGCAACAAATCCACAATCGCACCTTGCTGCGGGGTGGTGCCCGTGCTGGCGTAATGCAAGGGGGTCCAGCCCGCTTTGTTGGCATCGGCCCCTTGGGCCAGCAAGGCTTTGACCTCCGGCAAATGCCCCTTCAATGCGGCCAGCATCAGGGCGTTTTCGCCGACCGGGTTGGTGGCGTTCAGCTTCACCTTGGGGGCGTCCATCAAAGCCTTGGCCGCGTTCAGGGACTCCAGTTTGAAAGCCAGCACCAAGCCGGGTTCGCCGTGCTCATTCACGCTGTTGGGGTCAAAGCCCCGCTTGACCAAGGCGGTGATGGTGGCAGGGCTATCGCGGTGGATGGCCACAAAGAAATCGTCCAAAGAACCCGCAAAGGCGCCTTTCGCCAACAGCAGGGAAATGGCGACTCCGCCCAAGCAACGCAGACCCTGTCTTAAAAGCTTCATGCCTGCTCCTGGCTCAAAACGCCTTGAAATAGTTGGTCGAAATTGTGGCTGGTGGCTTGTGCCACTTCTGCCACTGTTAGGCCACGAATTTGGGCCACCTGAGCGGCCACCAAGGCAACATAAGCCGGTTGGTTGGTTTTGCCACGGTGCGGCACCGGGGCCAGGTAGGGGCTGTCGGTTTCGATGAGGATGCGGTCCAGTGGCACAAATTGAGCCACTTCACGCAAATCAGCGGCATTTTTAAAAGTCAGAATGCCGGAGAAGGAAATGTAAAAACCCAAGTCCAAGGCGGCTTTGGCCACGGCCTTGGTTTCCGTGAAACAGTGGAACACCCCGCCAGCCGCCTGGGCGCCGCCGGTTTCACCGGCTTCTTTCAGAATGGCCAGGGTGTCGTCCGAGGCGCTGCGGGTATGAATGACCAGGGGTTTGCGACAAATTTGAGCGGCGCGGATGTGGCGTCGAAAACGCTCCCGCTGCCACGCCATGTCGGCCACGCTGCGGCCTTCCAGGCGGTAGTAGTCCAGGCCGGTTTCGCCAATGCCCACCACCTTGGGCAGGGCCGCGCGCTGCACCAAGTCATCGACACTGGGCTCTTGCACCCCTTCGTTGTCGGGGTGAACGCCCACGGTGCACCAGAAATTATCAAAATCCAGTGCCAACTGGTGAACCGCGTCAAAGTCTTCCAGCGTGGTGCTGATGCACAGGGCCCGATTCACCTGAGCCACCGCCATCGCCTCGCGGATGGCGGGGAGGTCTTTGACCAGATCGGGGAAATTCAAATGGCAATGGGAGTCAACAAACATGGCAAATCAAATGGGGTGAATCAGGCCAGGATTGCCGCTTGGGCGCGGCTCACCAGCGCTTCGAGCATCAGGCCGGGGTTAAAAGCATGGTCGGCGCTTTGGGCCGATTGATTGAGTTCACGCGCCCAGGCATTCAGCGCGGTGAGGGCGAGTCTTGTTTCTGACTTCGACTGGGGCAAGTCCGCCGGGTCGAAGAAACGGGGCGTGCCACCCACTTTTTGCACCATCAAGTCGTGGCAAATCTTTTGCAGCATGGCGACCGCCACTGGGGGGGGGACCTCGCTCAACAAGCCCGGTTGACCCAGGGCCAATTTTTGCGGCAGCTGTGCCCAGGCTTGAATCCACGGCTCATTCCCTAAAAAGGCCAAGGCGTCTTCAGGGCGGTCACCGCAGGCGCGCAAAAGTTGGTTCAGGGCCTGGGCATTGGGCGGGGCCTTGCCTTCAGCAGGGCTTTGGCTGCTCAGCCACGCCAAGGCTTCTGCTTTTTCCGGCCAAACCATGCGGTGACTCTGGCAGCGGCTGCGAATGGTCGGCAGCAGTCCTTGGGCCCCTTCGCTGGCCAGAATGAAGCGCAAATGCCCCGCAGGCTCTTCCAGGGTTTTGAGCAAGGTGTTGGCTGCGATGCCATTCATTTGCTCCGCCGGGAAAACCAGCACCACCTTGCCTTGGGAGCGAGCGGCGGTTCTTTGACCAAATTCAACCAACTCTCGCAAAGCGTCAACCCGGATTTCCTTGCTGGGTTTGCGCTTTTTGTCGTCAATCTCGGACTGGGCCTTTTCGCTCAAAGGCCAGTTCAGCGCCAGGGCCACCGTTTCGGGCATCAGCACCGCCAAATCGGCGTGGGTGCGCACATCGATGGCGTGGCAACTGGCGCATTTGCCGCAGGCGGCATGGATTTGACCGGCCTCATCCCTCAAGGGCTGGTCACACAACCAGGCCCGCGCCAACGCCAGCGCCAGCCGGTATTGCCCCAGGCCGGAAGCGCCCTCCAACAACCAGGCATGGCCGCGTTGGCTCAGCAGGGCCGACAGCTGGCGCTGCAACCAGGGGGCGAGGTCCAGTTCAGGAATGGTGGGGCTCAGGGTCATGGGCGTAAGCCAGCCCGGGACTGCAGTGCCTGCTTGACAGCGGCGGCCACGGCTTCACGAGACTGGGCGGCGTCAATGCGCACAAAACGCTCAGCGGCGGCCCGAGCACGCGCCGCATAGCCTTGCGACACCGCCTGAAAAAAGGCCAGGGGCTGGGACTCGAACCGGTCCGGCAGACGGGCATCGGCCAAGCGGGCTGCGGCCAAGGCGGGGGCCAACTCAAACCACAGGGTGACATCGGGCTGGCGCGTCCCTTGCACCATGGTTTCCAATTGAGCCAAGGTGGCCACATCAAAACCGCGCCCACCGCCCTGGTAGGCGAAGGTGGCATCGGTAAAGCGGTCGCACA
>CAIUTG010000203.1 GCA_903902035.1 uncultured Curvibacter sp.
GGGTCTCCCGCAGCGGCAAAACCCCGACCAGCCTGTACCTGGCCATGCAATACGGGCTCAAGGCCGCCAACTACCCGCTGATTCCCGAGGATTTTGAACGCCGACAGCTCCCCCCTGCCCTGGTGCCCTACCGCAACAAACTCTTTGGCCTGACCATTCAACCCGAGCGTTTATCGGAAATTCGCAACGAGCGCCGGCCCAATTCCAAATACGCCAGCCTGGAAAATTGTCGTGCCGAGGTCTCTGAAGCGGAGGCCATGATGCGGCGCAGCGGGGTTCGGTGGCTGTCTTCGACGCACAAATCCATTGAAGAAATTGCCACCACCATCCTGCAGGAAATTCGCCCCGAACGCTTGGTTTATTGAATTCAGTGGGCCGTGCGGCGCACCTTGCGCACATTGAAAGCGCTCACGATCAGCACCGATTGCACGGCGGCCAACCCCAACAAAACCTCGGTGTACTGGCCTTGGTCCATCAAGCGGCCAAACAACACCGGGGCCACCGCTTGACCAATGTCCAAGCCTGCATAAACCACACCATAAACACGGCCCGTGGCATTGGCCGGCGTTGATTTCTTGACCAGCAAATCCCGCGACGGCGAGGCAATGCCCGAGGCAAAACCCATGACGCCAAACAAGACCGGCACCCAAGGGCCGGGCACGGGTGACAAAGCCAGATTCAGCGCCACCACGGCAGCGGCACCAATGCCCAAGGCCACCACCCGTTCGCAGCGCGCCGGATCAGAGGCCAAAAACCCGCCCAAGACCATCCCCCCCGCACTCGCCACCATGTAAATGGTCAAGCAGGCGGCCACCCACTGCAAAGGCACCTCGTGCAAATGGTGCGCTGCTTCTGGGGCATAGGCCTGGATCACGCTCAACACCACCGAGTAAAAAAAGAAAAACGCGAAACACATCCAAACCGCCGGAATGCGCAAAAAACCGAAGTCAGAGCCCGCGCTGTCCTCCTTGGCCGCCGCGCCACTCGGCGCCAGCCCAGCCCCTGATGGCGGGGCCAAAACCAAAACCTCGCGCTGGACGATCAGCAACACCAAGACCCCCGTCGCCAACACCGCCGCGCTGAAAAAAGCCCAACGCCAGGAAAAGGCCAGCGCCATCGGGACCATCAAGGCAGCGGCCACCGCCCACCCCAGACTGCCGCTGATGCCGTGGGCACTGTAGGCATGACCCAAACGGTGCGGCGCCACCCGGCGGTTGAACAAGGTGTAGTCCACCGGGTGAAACACGCCATTGCCCACCCCAGCCAAGACCGCAGCCGCCAACAACACCCAATAAGCCGGGGCCAGTGCATCCAGCACCAGGGCCACAATCAAACACCCCATGCCCGCAAACAGGACGGGCCGAGGACTGAAACGGTCCACCAAAAAACCCGATCCTGCCTGCACCGCGCAGGAGACCGTGAAAAACACCGACAACACCAACCCCAGCTGGGTGTAAGTGACCGAAAAAGCCTCCTTCAACCACGGGAACAAAGGGGCCAACACCAATTGGCTGAAGTGACTGATGCTGTGCGCCAGGCTGACCAAGGCAATCAAAGCAACGTCTTGGCGCAAGGAGGGAAAGGAAATGGCGGGGGCAGGCAGGGCTTGGGACATGGGTCATGATCCTAAACCAGCCTGAAAAACCCGTCTGTCGCAGAGGGCACTGGCCCCGCGAGCCCGTTGCAGGTTGATCAGCGGGGCGAAACCGATGCCGCCAAAGCGGCCTCGACGGCCGCCGCCACCGACAACAAAGCGGCATCACGACCCCGCGCTGCCGACAACATCAAGCCCACCGGCAAATCGCCGGGGGCCTGACAAGGCAGGCTGATGGAACAACCATCCATGAAATTGAACAGGGCCGTGTTGCGCAGGAGCAGGCCATTGACCCGGAAAAACGCGGCATCCGAGGCCAAGACCGAGGCGGTGGGTGGCGCCACCAGGGGCACGGTGGGGCACAACACGGCGTCAAAGCCGAACAAGGCTTGCTCCATCTGGCCGATCCATGTCGCCCGCCGCTTCAGCAAGGCGTGGTAGTGCTCAGGGCTGGCCCCCTCGCCCATGCGGATGCGCTGCACCACCCGGCCATCGATGCAGGCGGCCTGGGTGCGCAAACGCTCGGCATGGATGCGGTGGGCCTCCATCGGCGACAAACCGAAGGGCTGGTTGATTTCGGCCACTTCTGCGAGTTCCTGCAAAGGCAACTCGACCAATTCAACGCCAGCAGCGGCCAAGATGCTGAGCGCCCGTTCAAAGGCAGCGCCGACCTGGGCATCCAGGTCCTGCATGACCACACACTGCGGCAAGGCCAGGCGCAAACCGGACAAAGGGCGCGGCTTGAATTCAAGCGCCTGGCCGGACAGCACGCCGTCCACCCAGGCGCAGTCGGCCACGCTGCGGGTCATGGCGCAGACGGTATCCAAGCTGGGCGCCAAAGGAAAAGCCCCCTGCAAGGGCACCCTGAACTGGCTGCTTTTGAAGCCCACCAAGCCGCACAAAGCGGCCGGGATGCGAATGGAGCCCCCTGTGTCAGAGCCCAGTGCCGCCACCGCCAAACCCAGCGCCACCGACACCGCCGCGCCCGATGACGAGCCGCCGGGAATCCGTTCGACCTCGGCATCGCTGGGGTTGCGCGGCGTGCCAAAGTGCGGGTTGAAGCCCACGCCGGAAAAGGCAAATTCGCTCATATTGGTTTTGCCAATGAGGGCCGCACCGGCTTGACGCAGGCGCTGCACCACCGGGGCGTCAACCGGGGCCGGGGCGTCTGTTTGGCAAACCACAGAACCCGCCCAGGTGGCTTCGCCCGCCACGTCAAACAGGTCTTTGATGCTGATGGGCAGACCCGCCAGCACCGACCTCGCAGGGCCCTTCAGCGATTCATCGGCTGTTTTTGCCGCAGCCAGGGCGGCCTCGGCATAGGTTCGGGTGAACACATGGGCCGCCTCAGGCGCTTGGGCGGCCCGCAAGGCCGACTGCACCAAATCCTGATGGCTCAGGCCCTCCCGCCGCATGCGCAAGCGCAGAGCGGGAATGGTTTCTTGAACAGGGGCAGCCGACATGGGCCTTAATTTACCGCATTGTTGCGTCCGCAGGCCCACGGCAGGGAGGCGGTGACTTCAATGCACCGTCTCGCCAAACTTGAAAACGCCCGGGGCTTGCACCGGATCGACATCAACCGGAATCACGTCTTTGGGCAAGAAGCGGCCTTCCAGCAAAAGTTTGGACAGGGGGTTTTCAATGCGCTGCTGGATGGCGCGCTTCAGGGGGCGGGCACCAAACACAGGATCGAACCCCACCTTGGCCAATTCGGCCAAAGCGGCAGGCGACACCTGCAAGCTCAAATCCAGCTTGGCCAGGCGGGTTTCCAGAATCTGCAGCTGAATCTTGGCGATCTTCTCGATGTCTTTGGCGTTCAAGCCATGGAACACGGTGATCTCATCGATGCGGTTCAAAAACTCAGGACGGAAGTGGTCTTTCAACTCGTCCATCACCACGTCCTTGATGTCCTCGTAGTCCTTGCCGGCCATGGCCTGAATTTGCTGCGAGCCGATGTTGCTGGTCATGATCAGGACCGTGTTCTTGAAGTCCACAGTGCGGCCTTGGCCATCGGTCAAGCGGCCATCGTCCAACACCTGCAACAACACATTGAACACATCCGGGTGGGCTTTTTCGATCTCGTCAAACAGGATCACGCTGTAGGGGTTGCGGCGCACGGCTTCGGTCAGGTAGCCGCCTTCGTCGTAGCCCACATAGCCGGGGGGCGCACCGATCAGGCGGGCCACCGAGTGCTTCTCCATGAATTCGCTCATGTCGATGCGAATCAGGTGGTCTTCCGAATCAAACATGAAACCGGCCAGGGCCTTGCTCAGCTCGGTCTTGCCCACGCCCGTGGGGCCCAGGAACAAGAATGAACCCGTGGGTCGATTCGGGTCGGACAAACCCGAGCGCGAGCGCCGAATGGCATTGGCCACCGCAGCGATCGCCTCGTCCTGCCCCACCACGCGCTCGTGCAGTTTGGCTTCCATTTGCAGCAGTTTGTCTTTTTCGCCCTGCATCATTTTGGCCACGGGGATGCCGGTGGCGCGGCTGACCACCTCGGCAATTTCTTCAGCGCCCACCTGGGTGCGTAACAAACGCGGCGCTTGGCTTCCGCCCACGCCTTGGCCCTTGCCGCTTTCACGCGCCTGCGCCTCTTTGAGCTGTTGCTCCAGCTTGGGCAGTTCACCGTATTGCAACTCGGCCACCTTGTTGAAGTCGCCTTTGCGGGTGAGTTCGTCAATTTGCTGGCGCAGTTTGTCGATTGCACCGCGCACCGCCTGGCTGTCTTGGGCCTGGGCTTTTTCGGCCTGCCAGACTTCTTCAAGGTCGGCGATTTCCTTTTGCAGTTTGGCGATTTCTTCTTCGATCAAGGCCAGGCGTTTTTGCGAGGCCTCATCGGTTTCCTTCTTCATGGCCTCGCGTTCGATTTGCAACTGGATCAAACGGCGGTCCAGCTTGTCGATGACTTCGGGCTTGGAGTCGATTTCAATTTTGATTTTGGCCGCCGCTTCGTCGATCAGATCGATGGCCTTGTCGGGCAGGAAACGGTCGGTGATGTAGCGGTGGCTCAACTCCGCAGCGGCGACGATGGCGGGGTCGGTGATGTCCACCCCATGGTGCACCTCGTATTTTTCCTGCAGGCCACGCAAAATGGCGATGGTCGCCTCGACCGTGGGTTCGCCCACCAGAATCTTCTGAAAGCGGCGCTCCAGCGCGGCGTCTTTTTCGATGTATTTCCGGTATTCGTCCAACGTGGTCGCGCCCACGCAATGCAATTCGCCCCGGGCCAGCGCGGGCTTGAGCATATTGCCCGCGTCCATGGCGCCTTCGGCCTTGCCAGCCCCCACCATGGTGTGCAGCTCGTCAATGAAAACAATGGTTTGGCCTTCGTCCTTGGCCAGTTCATTGAGCACATTCTTCAGCCGTTCCTCGAAGTCCCCCCGGAACTTGGCCCCCGCCAAGAGCGAGGCCATGTCCAGCGACAGCACGCGCTTGCCCTTGAGCGAGTCGGGCACCTCGCCCGCCACGATGCGTTGGGCCAGGCCCTCCACAATGGCGGTCTTGCCCACACCGGGCTCGCCAATCAGGACCGGGTTGTTTTTCGAGCGGCGTTGCAGCACCTGGATGGCACGGCGGATTTCGTCGTCACGCCCAATCACGGGGTCGAGCTTGCCTTGGCGGGCACGCTCGGTCAGGTCGAGGGTGTATTTTTTCAGCGCCTCCCGCTGGCCTTCGGCGTCGGCGCTGTTGACGCCCTGCCCACCGCGCACGGCTTCAATCGCCGCTTCCAGGCTTTTGCGGGTCAGGCCCAGGCCTTTGGCGGTGATCGCCAACTCGGATTTGTTGTCGGCCAGGGCCAACAAGAACAACTCACCCGCAATGAATTGATCGCCCCGCTTGATGGCTTCTTTTTCGGTGGCTTGCAACAAGATGGACAAGTCCCGACCCACTTGCACCTGCTCAGCGCCACTGACGCTGGGCAGCCGTTTGATGGCCTGCTCAGCCGCTGCCTGCAAGCCCGCTGTGTTGACGCCCGCCCGTTGCAGCAAGGCGCGGGGGCCGTCGTCTTGTTTGAGCATGGCGGCCAGCAGGTGGGCGGGCTCAATGTAGGCGTTGTCATGGCCCAGGGCCAGGCTTTGGGCGTCGGCCAGGGCTTCCTGGAATTTGGTGGTGAGTTTGTCTGTGCGCATTTTTTGAATTGAAATTGGAAGGTTAAGTGCCCCCAAAGGGCTTCTTTGGGGGTCTGATACACCCTAGTTGGTGCCGTCCACTTTGATTTCAAGCCAAAACGACACCGACGCCTCTGACTTAGATCAATTCGGTGGCA
>CAIUTG010000204.1 GCA_903902035.1 uncultured Curvibacter sp.
AAGAACAGGTTCTTGGCCAATTGCTGGCTGATGGTCGAGCCCCCCACCACCTTGGGGGTTGGGTGGCGAGTGGTTTGGTTGAGGCTCTTTTCGTTTTTCTCGTTTTTCTCGCGGGCTTTTTGCAAGGCCGCCCAATCGACCCCGCCGTGCAGCACAAAACCATCGTCTTCCGAGGCGATCACGGCCCGTTTGAGTTGTGTCGAGATGGCCGCATAGGGGCGCCAGCTTTGGCTCCAATGCAGGGTTTTCTGACTTTGTAGCAGGCGAAACATTTCAGAGCGCTCAAAGGCGGTGGAGCTGGGGTCCCAGTAGGCCATCATTGCCACGCGCAGCACGAAAAAGAACTGCAACAACACCAGGGTGAGCAGCCACCAGCCCAGCAAACGGGTGATCCTGCTCATGGCTTGGCCCCGGTTTGGACCCGGGTCTCCAGGGTTTCATCGCGGGTGAAGCGAAAGCGTGAAACCACCACAATCTGGTCGGCCTCGTGCCGCATTTCCGGGGTGAAGGGCTTGAAGGGCGAGGAGGCCTTGGCGATCAGCATGGCTTGTCGATCCAGTACCGCTTGGCCAGAGCTGCGTGACAACTCGGTGTGGATCAGATGACCCGTCGAATCCACGGTCAGGGTCAAAATCAGTTCGCCATACAGCTTGTGACCGTCCGCTTGAGGAAAGTGCTCGGTGCCCATGCGCTCGACTTTGCGCCGCAATTGGTCGTAATAGACGGCGTAAATGGATTCCTGGGTGGCGGGGCTGATGAAGCGTTTTTTGGGGCGGGCATTTTCCAGGTTGACCCGCTTCTCGATTTCGGCCAGAAGCTGCAACATGCGGCGGCGTTTTTCTTCCAGGGCGGTGCGCCGTTGCGGGTCGTTCTGGCCCTGCTGGGCCTCGATCGGCGGCAGGTTGGCCAATTGCTGGCGCAGGTCGCTCAGCATCTGGGTTTGCAGGGCCTCCAGGGTGGCCAGTTGGCGGCGTTGGTCTTCCAGCGCATCGCCATCGCGGGTTTGGGGAGAATTCACCAAGGGCGAGGTGGCACGGCCTGCCTGGGCTTCGCCGCCGCCTTGCAGGTTGGACTGCGCCAGTGCCTCGGTTTTGGACGGTTTGTGCTTGGATTGGGCGTTGACGAGGATCACCTCCAGTGGCGCTTGTTCAAACAGGCGGTTGAAGGTGGCGGGGGCGGCCATTTTCAAGGTCAACAAAGCCCCGTGAACCGCCAGCGAAATCAGCAAGGCCAGTTGCAAAGGGCTTAACCGCCGCCTCATGCCAGTGGCGTCTCCAGCGGGTTTTCGTTCACGTCCACGGCAATGGCAATCGGTCCTGCGGCCGCCTCATCGTCGTCGCCCTCGGGCTCGACCTCAGCTGACAACTTGCTGTCTTCGCCATCCAAACGCTCGATCACCTGACCACTCACATCCAGGCCAATCAGGTCGATGGCCGACAGTTTGAGCCGCACTTTGGCGCCCCGTGCCAAAGGCCCGCTGCCCTGGGCTTGGCCAAACACGGTCAGCACCAAAGGCAAGGTGTCGGCACGGGCCAGAGCGCTGCCGTTGGGGCCTTCTTTGAAGACCGTGGCGACCAGTTCGGTGAGTTGGTTTTGCTGCAGGTATTGCAAAGTCCAAAAGCGCTCCATGCCCGCCTGGTAGGCGTTGTAGGCACTGTAGGCCGCGTCAAAGGCGCTGATGATGGAAAACAACTCGGCGCTCTTGGGCTTGAAGGGGGCCACCAGGGCGGCAGTGGCCCCGTGTTGGGCGGCCGCAATGATTTGCCATTGGTTGACCAGGTCGGTGTAGCGCCGCAAGGGCGAGGTGCTCCAGGCATAAGCGGGCACCCCAATGCCCGCATGCGGCAGGGCTTTGGTGCCCATGCGGACCTTGATGCCGGGGGCCAGGCTGGCTTGGCTGCGGTAAATGCCGGGCAGGCCCAGTTCAGACAGCCACATGCCCCAATGGTTGTTGGCCAGGATCATGGCTTCGGCGACGATCAAGTCCAGGGGCGCGCCACGTTGGCGCACGCTGATGTGCACGGTTTCATCCCCCTGGGGCGGTGCGTTGTCTGGGCTGGCGCCGTTTTTGACCAGGCGAAAGTTGTAATCGGGCCGATTGAAGGTTTCGGGCTTGCCGCGCACCACTTCGCGCCGCTTTTTCAGGTCTTGCGCCAGACGCCACAAAAAGGCCAGGCTGGCATGGTCCAGGCCGTTGGGCCCGCCCACCCGGGTCTGGGCGTCGGGCGGGGTTTCCAGCCAGGCGGGGGTGATCAGGGTGTCGAGTTGGTCGTGCCGCAGGTTGGCCGCGATGGGGACCCGTTCCAGCTTGGTTTCGGTGTGTTGAATGTCCAGCGAATTTTCGTCAAAAGTCAGGTACAGCGAGACGGCCGGGCAGGCGCGGCCTTCGGCCAGCGTGTAGCGTTGCACCACCTCGTCGGGCAGCATGGTGATTTTGTGGCCCGGCATGTACACGGTGGACAGGCGGTGGCGGGCCACCGCATCGATGGCGCTGTCGGGCTTCAGGGCCAGGCCGGGTGCGGCGATGTGCACGCCCAGCACCACGCGCCCGCTGCCCAGGCCCTGGAGTGACAGGGCGTCGTCGATTTCGGTGGTTTGCGAGTCGTCGATGGAATAGGCCTGGACTGGCGCCAGGGGCAAAGCATCGGTGATGTCGGGGGCGATGAGGGCGGGAAAGCCCGTGCCTTTGGGGAAGTGGTCAAACAAAAACCGCTTCCAGTGGAATTCATAGGCCGAATCAATCGCACCGGCCTGACGCAGCAAATCCAGTGGGGCGGTGTGGGTGCTGCGGGCGGCTTCAACCACCGCCTTGTATTCCGGCGCGTTTTTGTCAGGCCTGAACAAAATTTTGTAGAGTTGCTCGCGAATGGGCGTGGGACACGTCCCCTGGGCCAAGGCGCTGGCCCAGTCGGCAATTTGTTGCAGAACTTGTTTTTTCTTTTCAATGGCCGCCAGGGCCTGTTGAATCACCTCGGCAGGGGCCTTTTTATAACGGCCTTTGCCGGCACGACGGAAATAATGGGGGGCTTCGTGCAGGCGCAACAAGGCACCGGCTTGCTCCAGCAGGCTGGCATTGGAACTGAAGTAGTCGCGCGCCAGGTCGGCAAAGCCAAAATCATCTTCGGGCGCGAACTCCCAAGCCAGGTCCAGTTCAATGGTTTGGGCCTGGGTCTGGGCCTGGGCCATGAATTCGGCGGGACCGGGTTTGTCGAATTTCAACAACAGGTTGGCGGCCTTGACCTTGAGGCGTTTGCCCGAGTCGAGTTCAATTTGGGCTGAACTTTCAGCCTCAGACAAAATTTTGCCGGCCAAAAACTTGCCAGCGTCGTCAAACAGTGCGTACATGGCCCGCATTGTCCCATCTCTGTGGGCCTGGCGTTTGTCTGCCGGGGTGAGCTGGTTGGATAATAGGTGCGATGAGCTATGTTTTCGCGCAACCCACCTTCCGACAACGGTGTGCCCCTCTCTGGGAGGGTTTTGATGCGCCGCTGGCCTGGGCCGCCTTGGCCTTGGCCTGTGGCGGCCTGTTGACCATGTATTCGGCCGGTCATGACTACGGCACGCGCTTTGCCGACCATGCCCGCAACATGCTGATTGCCTTGCTCTTGCTGTTCAGTGTGGCGCAAATTCCGCCCCACCGGCTGATCCAGTTTGCCGTGCCGCTGTACAGCGTGGGCGTGGCCTTGCTGGTGGCGGTGGCCTTGTTTGGGCTGACCAAAAAAGGGGCCCGGCGCTGGCTGAATGTGGGGGTGGTCATTCAACCCAGCGAGATCATGAAAATTGCCATGCCCTTGATGCTGTCTTGGTGGTTTCAGCGCCAGGAGGGGCATTTGCGGCGTCAGGACTTTGCGATTGCCGCCCTGATTTTGGCCGTGCCGGTCGGTTTGATCGTGCGTCAACCCGATTTGGGGACCGCCATTCTGGTCTTGGCGGCAGGCCTGGCGGTGCTGTACTTTGCGGGGCTGGATTGGCGCTGGCTGGTGCCGCCCCTGGTTTTGGGCTTGCTGGGCTTTGCAGGTTTGATCCTCTGGAGTGATGACCTGTGTGCCAACGGGGTGCGCTGGCCTTTGTTGCATGATTACCAGCAGCAGCGAATTTGCACCTTGCTCGACCCCTCACGCGACCCCTTGGGCAAGGGCTTTCACATCATTCAAGGCATGATTGCGATTGGTTCGGGTGGGTTTTTTGGCAAGGGTTTCATGGCCGGGACCCAGACCCATTTGGAGTTCATCCCCGAGCGCACCACCGACTTTATTTTTGCGGCTTTTTCGGAGGAGTTTGGCCTTCTGGGCGGCATCTTGTTGCTGGTGGGCTATGGGTTTTTGTTGTTGCGGGGTTTGCACATTGCCTTGAATGCCCCTAATTTGTTTGCGCGTTTGTTGGCAGGGTCCATTACCCTGATTTTTTTCACCTATGCATTTGTCAACATGGGCATGGTGAGTGGTATTTTGCCCGTGGTGGGCGTGCCCTTGCCCTTTGTGAGCTATGGCGGCACGGCCATGGCGACCTTGGGTTTGGGGCTGGGCATCTTGATGTCCATCGCCCGATCCAAGCGTTTGGTTCCGACTTGAGCCAACTGAGCGCAAACTGCCTAAAATCAGTCCATGATTTCACGCGAACCCACTTTAGAGCGCCTGGATGTGGCGCGCCAGCTCCTGCTGGCTCCTTTCGGTCTGGACGAGACCCACTTGATGCGGGCGCTGCGCGAGATCCGGGCGCATGCGGTGGACGACGCCGATCTTTACTTCCAATACACCCGCAGCGAGGGCTGGAGTCTGGAAGAAGGCATCGTCAAGACCGGCTCCTTCAGCATTGACCAGGGTGTGGGCGTGCGCGCGGTGAGCGGCGAAAAAACCGCCTTCGCCTATTCGGACGACATTTCAGAAGCCAGCTTGATGGACGCGGCGCGCACGGTGCGCACCATTGCGGCGGCGGGTCAGACGGCGCGGGTCAAAACCCCGGCACGCCAAGTGGCCAAAAGCCGCTCCTTGTACCCCGGCACCGACCCCATCGCCACCCTTGACAGCACGGCCAAAGTGGCGCTGCTCGGCAAGGTTGAGACGCTGGCCCGCGCCAAAGACCCCCGCGTAGTCCAGGTCATGGCGGGTTTGGCGGGTGAATACGATGTGGTGCTGGTGGCCCGTGCCGACGGCACTTTGGCCGCCGATGTGCGCCCTTTGGTGCGCCTGTCGGTCACCGTGATTGCCGAACAAAACGGGCGACGCGAAGTGGGCTCAAGCGGCGGTGGCGGTCGATTCGGTTTGGCCTATTTCAGCGACGAGCAAATTACCCAATATGTGGATGAGGCGGTGCATGCCGCACTGACCAACCTAGCGTCCCGTCCGGCGCCGGCGGGCGAATTGACCGTGGTGTTGGGGCCGGGTTGGCCGGGCGTGTTGCTGCACGAAGCCATCGGCCACGGTTTGGAGGGGGACTTCAACCGCAAAGGGGCCAGCGCCTTCAGTGGCCGCATTGGCCAACGGGTGGCCGCCAAAGGCGTCACCGTGCTCGACGATGGCACGCTGGCGGACCGCCGAGGCTCGCTCAATGTGGACGATGAGGGCCATGCCACCCAACGCAATGTCTTGATCGAAGACGGCATTTTGCGCGGCTACATTCAAGACGCCACCAATGCCCGTCTGATGGGCGTGGCCCCCACGGGCAATGGTCGACGCGAAAGCTATGCCCATGTGCCCATGCCTCGCATGACCAATACCTATATGTTGGGCGGCGACAAAGACCCCGCCGAGATTGTGGCCAGCATCAAAAAGGGCCTCTATGCCGTGAACTTCGGCGGGGGCCAGGTGGACATCACTTCGGGCAAGTTTGTGTTCTCGGCCAGCGAAGCGTATTGGGTGGAAAACGGCAAGATTCAGTACCCCGTGAAAGGCGCGACCTTGGTGGGCAATGGCCCCGATGCCTTGACCCGTGTCAGCATGATTGGCAACGATATGCGTCTGGACAGCGGTGTCGGCACTTGTGGCAAAGAGGGTCAAAGCGTGCCCGTGGGCGTGGGCCAGCCCACGCTGCGCATCGAGGGCATGACGGTTGGCGGCACGGCCTGAGTGAATGGTTTCAACCAGCCTCGCAATTTTCTTGTCAGAAATCTGTGCTAAATTCCCCCTCATGACAACCCGTTTGGCTTTTTGGTTTGGTTTTTATTTCTCAGTCCCTGGCGGATGAGAGGACCACGCGCAGCCCACACGAACCCCTCCCTCCAACCGCCGCAGCTGAAAAGCCCGGCGGTTTTTTGTTTTTAACCTTGTTTGTTTTTGAGATTGAAAAGGAATTGACATGAACACATTGAACCCGGTCGCACCCACTTGGTATGCCCACGTCGAAAAAACCAGCCAAACCGACGATGAACGCATCCAGGAGATCAATGTGCTCCCCCCACCCGAACACCTAATTCGCTTTTTCCCGATTCGCAGCACGACTGTCGAAACCCTGATCACCCAAACCCGGCACCGCATTCACAACATCATGAATGGCCTGGATGACCGTCTGTTGGTGGTGATCGGGCCCTGCTCCATCCACGACCCGGTGGCGGCCTTGGAATACGCCAAGCGCCTCATCAAAATGCGCGAGTTGTACCAGGATTCGCTTGAAATTGTGATGCGGGTCTACTTCGAAAAACCACGCACCACCGTGGGTTGGAAAGGGCTCATCAATGACCCTTACCTGGATGGCAGCTTCCGCATCGACGAGGGCTTGCGGATCGCACGCCAATTGCTGATTGAAATCAACCGCCTGGGCTTGCCCGCTGGCAGCGAATTCTTGGATGTGATTTCACCCCAATACATTGCCGACTTGATCAGTTGGGGCGCGATTGGTGCGCGCACCACCGAAAGCCAGGTGCACCGCGAACTGGCTTCGGGCATCTCGGCCCCGATTGGTTTCAAGAACGGCACCGACGGCAATATCCGCATCGCCACCGATGCGATTCAAGCGGCAGCGCGTGGGCATCACTTTTTGTCGGTGCACAAAAACGGCCAGGTGGCGATTGTGCAAACCAAGGGCAACCCCGATTGCCACGTGATTTTGCGGGGTGGCAAGGCCCCCAATTACGACGCCGCCAGTGTGGCCACGGCCTGCGCCGATTTGGCCGCCGCCAAATTGCCTGCCACCTTGATGGTCGATTGCAGCCATGCCAACAGCAGCAAGCAGCATCAAAAACAGATCGATGTGGCGCAGGACATTGCTGCGCAAATCCGCTCCGGCTCACACAGCGTGTTTGGCGTGATGGTGGAGAGCCATTTGCAAGGCGGGGCGCAAAAATTCAGCCCCGGCCAAGACGATGTGGCCGGCTTGGCTTATGGCCAAAGCATCACCGACGCCTGCTTGAATTGGGACGATTCGGCCCAAGTGCTGGCCACCTTGTCCGAGGCGGTGTTGGCGCGACGGGGTCAAAAGGCCTGAGCGTCCGCTTATTTTGCTGCGCTGCCCAAGGCGGCCAGCAATTTGGCATGGATGCCACCAAAACCGCCATTGCTCATGCAAACGATCTGATCACCGGCCTGCGCGGCCTGGGCGACTTGCTGGACCAAGGCGTCAATGGAGGGCGCGGTGAAGGCAATGGGCTTGGCGGGTTCGGTGTTCAGGGGCGCCAAGGCGGCCGCGGCATCCCAGTCGAGCCCGCCGGTGTGGCAAAACGACAGATCGGCGGGCGCCAAGGCCCAAGGCAGTTGGGCTTTCATGGTGCCCAGCTTCATGGTGTTGGAGCGCGGCTCGAACACCGCCAGGATGCGGCGCGGCGGCTGACCCTGGGCGCCGCCTTGGGCCTCCAGTTGTGCGCGCAAGCCCTCTAAGGTGGTGCGCATGGCGGTGGGGTGGTGGGCAAAGTCGTCAATCACCGTGACATGGCGCACGGTGCCGCGAACTTCCATGCGGCGTTTGACATTTTGAAATTGACCCAAGGCTTCAGCGGCTTGGGCCGCCGAGACCCCCAGGTGATCGGCGGCGGCCATGGTGGCCAGCGCATTGAGCTGGTTGTGCTGGCCGCTCAAATCCCAGCGCAGCCGCGCCACCTCCCGGCCTTGTTGCCAGACCGCAAAGTCGTGCGCTGGGCCGACGGCACTGAAGTCACTCACCGCCGCGCCAAAAGTGCGCAGTTCGCTCCAGCAGCCTTGGGCCAACACCCGGGTCAGACTTTCTTCCAGGCCGTTGACGACCACCCGGCCCGAGCTGGGCACGGTTCTGACCAGGTGGTGAAATTGACGTTCAATTGCGGCCAGGTTGTCAAAAATGTCGGCATGGTCAAACTCCAGGTTGTTCAAAATCGCCGTGCGCGGGCGGTAATGAACGAACTTGCTGCGTTTGTCGAAAAAGGCCGTGTCGTATTCGTCGGCTTCAATCACAAAGGGCGTATTGGGCCCGCTGAGTTGAGCGGAAACACCAAAATTCAATGGCACGCCGCCGACCAAGAAACCGGGCTTCATATCGGCCTGCGCCAGCACCCAACTCAGCATGGAGGTGGTGGTGGTTTTGCCGTGGGTGCCGGCCACCGCCAGCACATGACGGCCTTGCAAAAGGTGCTCGGACAGCCATTGGGGGCCACTGGTGTAGCGGGCGCCTTGGTCCAAAATGGCTTCCATCAAGGGAAATTTGGGACTGCCGTCGGGAAGGCGGGCTCGACTCACCACATTGCCCACCACAAAGACATCGGGCTTCAAAGCCATTTGGTCGGCGTCAAAGCCTTCGATCAAATCGATGCCCAACGCGCGCAATTGATCGCTCATGGGCGGGTAGACCCCGGCGTCGCAGCCGGTCACGCGGTGGCCGGCTTCCCGGGCGAGCGCGGCCAAACCGCCCATGAAAGTGCCGCAAATACCCAAGATATGAAGGTGCATGGCAAAATTTTAAAGGAGCAAAATAGCGGCCATGAATACGAGCGAAGAAATAGCCGCCTGTGCGGCGCGCTGGGTGGTGGAAGAAGGCTTGGCCTACGGCCCGGCCAAACAGCGTGCTTTGAAGGCGTTGGGCCTGCCGGCGCGGTCGCCGTTGCCAGACAATGAGCTGCTGGAGCGCGAAGTTCGTGAGTATTTGGCTTTGTTTTGTGGCGCAACCCAACCGGCCGAGTTGCATGCCTTGCGTCGCCTGGCCTTGGACTGGATGGCGCGGCTGGTCCATTTTCGACCCCATTTGACGGGGGCCGTGTGGCAGGGGACGGCCACCAAGCTGTCGGATATTTATTTGCAATTGTTTTGCGATGACCCCAAATCGGCCGAAATTGCCCTGATTGACCGCCACCTTGATTACGATGTGGGCTCTACCCGAGGCTTTCGGGGTGAGGTGGTGGATGTGTTGAGTTTGTCGCTGCCTTGCGCTGATCTGGGGCTGACGGTGGGGCTGCACTTGCTGATTTATGACCTCGACGACCTGCGCGGGGCGCTCAAGCCCGATGGGCAAGGCCGGATTCAAAGGGGCGATTTAAAAGCGGTTCAACGCCTGATGTTGGAGAATGAAGCATGAATCAAGACAAAAAGCCCACATCGCCCCTGCCGCCCTCGGCTTCGATGGGCGATGGTGGGCGCCGATCTTGGTTGTTGGGGGGGGGGGGGCTTGGCCGCGGCCCTGGCGGGGGGGCTGTGGTCCCTCAGTCGATCTGCGGCATCGGCCTCCCGAAACAGTGAAACCCAGGCGCTTTGGGCCCTCACTTTGAATTCACCCAGTGGCGCGCCAATGCCTTTGGCGGCCTACCAAGGGCGGCCCCTGTTGTTGAATTTTTGGGCCACCTGGTGCCCCCCCTGTGTGGACGAGCTGCCAAGACTGGCGGCGTTTTATCGCCAAAATGCGGGCAACGGTTGGCAAGTGCTGGGTTTGGCGGTTGATCAACCCAGCCATGTCTTGCGTTTCCTGGAGAAAACCCCCTTGCCGTACCCCGTCGCCATGGCAGGATTGGAGGGCACCGATTTGTCAAAATCATTGGGAAACGAAGCGGGATCCTTGCCGTTTTCGATACTGATCCATTCAGATGGGCGTGTTTTAAAGCGTAAAATCGGCCAGTTGTCGTCGGAAGACTTGGCGCATTGGGTGAGTTGAAGCTCACCCATTCATATTGGATAACTGGCTTTTGGGCCTTTGAATTAGTTTGTTGAAATTGGAGAAGATATGGACCTGAGAAAACTCAAAACCTTGATTGACTTGGTGTCTGAGTCCAATGTGTCCGAGTTGGAAATCACGGAAGCCGAAGGCAAAGTTCGCATTGTCAAAAGCGGTGGCGCCGTGATGCAAATGGCCCCTCAATGGGTGCAAGCGGCACCCGCCATGTCGGCGCCAGCGCAAGCGGTGGCGGCTGGGGGGGCGGGCGTTGGCCCCGTGGTGGCCGAAGTCGTCGAGCCCGTGGCACCGCAGGCCGCAGGCCACAACGTGACCTCGCCCATGGTGGGCACTTTTTACCGATCGGCCAGTCCTGGTGCCAAGCCCTTTGTGGAAGTGGGCGACGAAGTCAAGGTTGGCGACACCCTGTGCATCATCGAAGCCATGAAAATCTTGAACGAGATTGAGGCCGACAAGGCAGGCAAGGTCAGCAAAATTCTTTGCGAAAACGGCCAGGCCGTGGAATACGGCCAAACCTTGGTTGTGATCGAGTAAGGGCGGCGCTAACAGCATGTTTAAAAAAATCCTGGTCGCCAACCGTGGCGAGATCGCGCTGCGCATCCAGCGTGCCTGCCGTGAGTTAGGCATCAAGGCGGTGATGGTCTATTCTGAGGCCGATCGCGATGCAAAATACGTGAAATTGGCCGATGAAGCGGTGTGTATTGGTCCCGCCGCCTCGTCGGCCAGCTACCTGAACATGCCGGCCCTGATTTCGGCCGCCGAGGTCACCGACGCCGAGGCGATTCACCCCGGCTATGGTTTTCTGAGTGAAAACGCCGACTTTGCGGAGCGGGTTGAACAAAGCGGTTTCCAATTCATCGGTCCCACAGCTGAATCCATCCGCTTGATGGGTGACAAAGTGTCGGCCAAGCAGGCCATGATTCGGGCCGGGGTGCCCTGTGTGCCCGGCTCCGATGGCGAGCTTTCGGACGATCCCGTGGTGATTCGTCGCACCGCCCGCACCGTGGGCTATCCGGTCATCATCAAGGCCGCTGGTGGGGGGGGTGGTCGCGGCATGCGGGTGGTTCACACCGAGGCGGCGCTCATCAACGCGGTGCAAATGACCAAGGCCGAGGCCGGTGCGGCCTTCGGCAATCCTGCGGTCTACATGGAAAAGTTTTTGCAAAACCCGCGTCACATCGAAATTCAGGTGCTGGCCGACAAGTTCAAAAACGCCGTCTACCTGGGTGAGCGCGATTGCTCCATGCAGCGGCGTCACCAAAAAGTCATTGAAGAAGCGCCTGCGCCAGGCATTCCGCGCAAACTCATCGAAAAAATCGGTGAACGCTGCGCCGCAGCCTGCAAGAAAATGGGCTACCGGGGGGCTGGCACATTTGAGTTCTTGTACGAAAACGGGGAGTTCTACTTCATTGAAATGAATACCCGCGTGCAGGTGGAACATCCGGTGACGGAGCTGGTGACGGGCATCGACATTGTGAAAACCCAGATCTTGGTGGCCGCTGGCGAGAAACTGCCTTTCACGCAACGGCAAATCCAGATCAAGGGCCACGCCATTGAGTGCCGAGTCAATGCGGAAGACCCCTTCAAGTTCACGCCCTCCCCAGGTCGCATCGCCATGTGGCACCCCCCGGGGGGGCCTGGCGTGCGGGTCGATTCCCACATCTACACCAACTATTTCGTGCCGCCCAACTACGACTCCATGGTGGGCAAGATCATCGCCTATGGCGACACCCGGGAACAGGCCCTGGCGCGCATGCGCACGGCTCTGCTGGAAACCGTGTTGGAGGGCATTCAGAGCAATATCCCCTTGCACCGGGAGTTGATGGTGGACACCCATTTCATGACCGGTGGCACCAACATCCATTACCTGGAAGAGTGGTTGGTTCAGCGCAAGAAATTGAGTGCCTGATGTTTGAACTCAAGCTGCTGTGCCCTGAGGTCCAGGTCGAAACCCTCAGCGATGCCCTGGAGGCCCTGGACGCTTTGAGCGTCAGCGTGGAGGACGCCGACGCCCACACCGAGGCAGAGCAGGCCCTGTTTGGCGAACCCGGCCTGCCACCGCCCAAAGACGGTTGGCAGCGTTCGCGTTTGACGGCCCTGTTTGCCCAAGAGGCACAAGCCCAAGAAGCAGCGACTTTGTTGGCGGCGCAAGATTTTTTTGCTGGCTGTGAGGTTTTGGGCACG
>CAIUTG010000205.1 GCA_903902035.1 uncultured Curvibacter sp.
AGGGCGACAACCACTATGTCGGCATTGACCGCAAAACCGGCACCCAAAAATGGACCGCCTCGCGGGTCGATTTGGTCTTCGGCTCCAACTCACAACTGCGGGCCTTGAGCGAGTTTTATGCCCAGCGCGACAATGGTCTGAAGTTCGTCAAAGCCTTCGCAGCCGCTTGGACCAAGGTGATGAACCTGGACCGTTTTGACCTGAAGTGATCCATGGCACCCCGGTTGTGCCTGGGTTCATGCTGGAAATAAAAAAAGGGGCCTCTGGGCCCCTTTTTTTATTGCCGCCATTTCTCAAGCGAAATTGGCTTCTGCGAAGGACCAGTTCACCAAGTTGTTGAGGAAGGTTTCCACAAATTTCTGACGCAAGTTGCGGTAGTCGATGTAGTAGGCATGCTCCCAAACATCGACGGTCAGCAAGGCTTTGTCAGCGGTGGTCAGCGGGGTGCCGGCAGCACCGGTGTTGACGATGTCAACTGAACCATCGGGCTTTTTGACCAACCAGGTCCAACCCGAACCAAAGTTGCCCACCGCCGACTTCACAAAAGCTTCTTTGAAAGCCTCATAGCTGCCCCACTTGGCATGAATGGCCGCTGCCAAAGCGCCGCTGGGTGTGCCGCCGCCATTGGGCTTCATGCAATGCCAGAAAAAGGTGTGGTTCCAAATTTGAGCGGCATTGTTGTAGATCCCCCCGGTGGAAGACTTGACGATTTCTTCCAGGGTCTTGGTTTCAAATTCCGTGCCTTTTTGCAGGTTATTCAAGTTCACCACATAAGCGTTGTGGTGCTTGCCGTAGTGGAATTCCAAGGTTTCTTGTGAATAAAAAGGCGCCAAAGAATCGATCGCATAAGGCAGGGTGGGCAGGGTGTGTTCCATGATGATTTCCTTTGTGGTTGGGGCTCAAAATTTGATTATCGCACCGTCAAATCCAATTGACCATCGGCCAGCCAGGCGCGCACAGACTGCCCCGGCTGAACCTGGGCCACTTGGGTAACGGGCTGGCCACTCGGTTCAGTGAGCAAGGCATAACCCCGCTTCAAGACCCATTGAGGGTTCATCAAATCCAGCTGCAACGCCACCCGCTCCAAGCGGTCATGCCGACGTCTTTGCTGGTCTTGCCGGCGTTGCTGCCAAGTTTGGGCCGACTGCGCCAGACGATTTTGCAGTTGTTGGCAGGCTTGGCTCATGCCCTTCTTCAAGCCTTGCTCGAACTGAAGCAACTGCCACCGGGCCTGGTTGACGCGCGCCGAAGGTCGACCCAAGCGGTTGCCCACCCAATCCAAACGCTGGGAGCAGGCATCAAGTTGGCCGGTCAGCGCGTCATCCAATTGACGCGCCAGCAAGTCCAGGGCGCCCCACCAAACCGCCTGCGGTTGGGCCACCAACTCAGCGGCCGCCGTGGGGGTGGGGGCCCGCACATCGGCGACAAAATCGACAATGGTGAAGTCGGTTTCATGGCCGACCCCGCTGATGACGGGAACCGGGCTTTGCAAGACCGTGCGGGCCAGGGTTTCGTCGTTGAAGGCCCACAAGTCTTCCATCGACCCCCCTCCACGCACCAGCAAAATGGCATCTACTTTGGCCTCAGGTCGGGTCCCCTGGGCGGTATACAAGGTCTGCAAGGCACGCACGAGTTCGAGCGGCGCCTGTGCCCCTTGCACCGCTGCGTTCACCAATACCACTTCAACATGGGGCGCCCGACGCGCCAAGGCCGTGGCCACATCGTGCAAGGCGGCCGCCCCCAAGGAGGTCACCAGGCCAATGCGCTTGGGCATCAGGGGCAAGGGGCGTTTGCGCTCGGTGGCAAACAGGCCCTCGGCCTGCAGTTTTTCCTTCAAGCGCAAAAAGGCCTCGAACAAGGCCCCTTGTCCGGCTTTTTGCAAACGCTCTACCACCAACTGCAAATCGCCCCGGGGTTCATAAACCCCCAAACGCCCGGTGACTTCCACCAAATCGCCCTCGCGAGGCAAAAATGCCAGGCCATCGGCAGCGCGTTTGAACATGGCACAGCGCAATTGGCCTTGGCGGTCTTTCAAGGAAAAATAGCAATGGCCGCTGGCGGCACGGGTGAAACCAGCAATCTCCCCCCGCACTTGAACGGGGTTGAAGCGGGCCGCCAAAGCATCGGCCACCGCCCGGCACAGCGCGCCCACAGGCCAGATTCGGGATGCGCCGGCCTCGGCGTCCTCGACTGGCGGGTTGGCGTGTGGGTCGGGGTATGCGGTCGGGTCCATAATTCTTGCCATAATCTTCGGCATCTCACTGAACGGAGCGCCCATTGTTTTCCATCATACAAGCAGCCGGCTGGCCCATTTGGCCCCTTTTGGCTTGCTCCATCGTGGCGCTGGCTTTGGTCATTGAGCGCTTCATCCAATTGCGCTACGCCAAGGTGCTGCCCCCTGGATTGTTCGACGAGGCCTTGGCCGTCAGCCGAGACAAATTGCCCAGCCCTGAGGTGATTGACCACATGGCCAATACCTCCCCGTTGGGCAGGGTGCTGGCCAGTGGTTTTCAAACCCTGCAAGAGCATCCCCACTGCAGCGAGTCCGAATTACAGGGCGCGATGGAAGCCGCAGGCCGCCGGGTCGAGGCAATGCTGGAAAAGCACCTGAACGCCCTGGCCACCATCGCCTCGGTCGCGCCCTTGCTGGGACTGCTGGGCACGGTGATCGGCATGATCGACATCTTTGGTTCGCAAGGCAGCAGCAGCCTGAGCGACATGGGGGGGGCGGGCAGCAACCCCGTGCAGCTGGCCCAAGGCATTTCCATGGCCTTGTACAACACCGCTTTTGGCCTGATGGTGGCAATCCCCTCGCTCATGTTCTGGCGTTATTTCAGAGGGCAAGTCGACGCCCAGGTGCTGGCCCTGGAAGCCGATGCCGAGCGCTTGCTGCGCCATTTGAACCACCTGCGCAAATAAGTCCATGCGATTCAAAGCCCGCCGTCAGGACGACCCCGACATCAACCTGATTCCTTTCATCGACGTGTTGCTGGTGGTGGTCATTTTTTTGATGTTGTCCACCACCTTCAGCAAACCCAGTGAACTGTCCTTGCGACTGCCCAGCGCCAACGGCCAGACCCCGCCCAAGCGCCTCAAAGAGCTGATGCTGAGCGTCACCGCCGATGGTCGGTATGCGCTGAACAACAGCCCCATCAACGCGGGGGCGGCAGGCCTGGTGCCTGCGCTGTCGGCTTTGGCCAGTCCCGACTCGGTTTTGGTCATCAGCGCCGATGGCCGAGCCAGCCACCAATCGGTGATCCATGTCATGGAGGCCGCCCGCCAGGTGGGCTTGTCGCAAGTGACTTTTGCCACACAGGCCACCGCCAACTCGCCCACGGCCCTGCGTTGAAACCATGTTTTTGCTGAGACGGCAACAAGTGGAAGACTGGGTGTTGCGGCAATGGCGGGTGCGCGGGCTTTGGTCTGTGCTGACCCGTCCTGGGGCCAAGTTGTTCGCAGCTGTTTTATGGGCAAGAGGCCTTTTGTACCGGGCAGGGCTTGTGCGCGCCCAGCGTTTAAAGGCCCAAGTGATCGTCGTCGGCAATGTGGTGGCGGGCGGCACAGGCAAAACCCCGGTGGTCATGGCCTTGGTCGACCGGCTGCTGGCCCAGGGTTGGCAGGTGGGCGTGCTGGCACGGGGCTACCTCGCGGCACCGCCGACGCCGGTGTTTGAAGTCCAAGCCAACAGCCCGGCACAAGCGGTCGGTGACGAACCCTTGCTGGTCAAACAACGCACGGGAGTCCCGGTGTTCATTGGGCGGGAACGTGCCGCGGCGGGCCAGGCCCTGCTCCAGGCCTACCCGCAGGTCCAGGTGCTGGTCTGCGACGATGGTCTGCAGCACCTGGCCCTGGCACGCGACATTGAAATCGGCGTGTTCGACGACCGCGGTGTGGGCAATGGTTTGCTGCAACCCGCCGGCCCTTTGCGCGAGCCTTGGCCACGTCCACTGGATTTTGTCTTGCACACCGGGCAGCGCGCCACCCCCATGGGCCTGGACACCCTGCCCATTTGGCGCGCCCGCCGCAGCCTGTCCCACCAAGCCCAAGCCGTCCTCAAACCTGCCGCGCCTAGGCCCTTGAGAGACTGGCAAGGGCTGCCTGTGGCGGCGGTGGCCGGGATTGCCCAACCCGAGGTTTTTTTCCAGGCCTTGCGCGACCAGGGGCTGAACCTGGTGCGCTGCTACCCCCGCCCCGATCACCATGACTTCTTGGAAGTCAGCCACCCTCACAACGAGTTGCGTCAGGAAAACTTACCCCTGTTTTGCACCGAAAAGGACGCGGTCAAGCTCGCGGCTTGGTGGTCACCGGCCGACATCAGCCCCGTGCCTGATCTGTGGACGGTGCCGCTGACGCTGGAAATAGACCCCGCTTTTTGGACCGCCATCGAGACCAGGCTCCAACGCACGGCGTTATCATCTGGGCATGGACAGCAAACTGCTTGAACTTCTGGTCTGCCCGGTCACCAAAGGGCCTTTGACCTTTGACCGCGACCATCAGGAATTGATCTCCTTGAGCGCCCGCCTCGCCTACCCTGTGCGCGATGGCCTGCCCGTGCTGCTCGAATCCGAGGCCCGGGTCTTGAGCGCAGAGGAAGCCGAGCGGTGAGCCCTTTCACCGTCTTGATCCCCGCCCGGCTGGGCTCCTCGCGACTGCCCAACAAACCCCTGGCCGACTTGGCCGGGCTCCCCATGGTGGTGCGCGTGGCGCAACAGGCGGCTAAAAGCCAGGCCCGACAAGTGGTGGTGGCCGCCGACGATCCGCGCATTGTGAACGTCTGTGAAAGCCATGGTGTGCGCGCGGTGCTGACCCGCACCGACCACGCCTCTGGCAGCGATCGCTTGGCCGAAGCCTGCGATTTACTGGGTCTGAGGGACTCTGATCGGGTCGTCAATGTGCAAGGTGACGAGCCCCTGATCGACCCCCAACTCATCGATGCGGTGGCCAACCTGCTCGAAAACCGGCCCCAGGCAGCCATGAGCACGGCCGCCCACCCGATTGAGCAAGCGGCGGATTTTTCCAACCCCAATGTCGTCAAGGTGGTGCTGAACGCTGCCAGTCTGGCCCTGTATTTCAGTCGGGCAGCGATTCCCCATTTGCGCGACCCTGGACCCCAACCGAACCCACCTGGCGCGCTGGACCTCGGCCGCTATGGCCAACACCCCCCCCTGCGCCACATCGGCGTGTATGGCTACCGGGTCGATTTTTTGCGCCTGTTTCCTCAACTCACGCCGGCCCCATTGGAGCAAACCGAGGCCTTGGAGCAATTGCGCGCCCTCTGGCACGGTCACGCCATTGCCGTGCATGTCAGCCCCACCCCACCCGGCCCAGGCGTCGATACCCCCGAAGATTTGGTCAAGGTCAGGGCGTTGCTGTCGAGCTGAAGAGCGGCTGAGAATTGGAAGAATCACGTCAGACTGGCGTGCTATCCTCAAGCGGGAGAGACACCGTAAATCCCCATAAGAATCACCCTCCAAGGACTGACGTTCATGAAACTGATTTTGCTCGGCGCCCCTGGCGCAGGTAAAGGCACCCAAGCCACTTTCATTTGCCAAAAATATGGCATCCCTCAAATTTCCACTGGCGACATGTTGCGCGCAGCCGTCAAAGCGGGCACTCCCCTGGGCTTGCAAGCCAAATCGGTGATGGAGTCCGGTGGCTTGGTGAGTGACGAACTGATCATCAACTTGGTCAAAGAGCGCATCGCCCAAACCGATTGCGCGAATGGCTTTTTGTTCGACGGCTTCCCCCGCACCATTCCGCAAGCCGACGCCATGAAGGCGGCGGGCGTCAAGCTCGACTATGTGCTGGAAATTGATGTGCCTTTTGAAGCCATCATTGAGCGCATGAGTGGCCGCCGTTCGCACCCGGCCTCGGGCCGCACCTACCATGTCAAATTCAACCCGCCCAAACAAGCCGGCGTGGACGATGTCAGCGGCGAACCCCTGATTCAGCGCGAAGACGACAAGGAAGAAACCGTCAAAAAACGTCTGGAGGTCTACAACGCCCAGACCCGTCCTTTGGTCAGCTATTACAGCGACTGGGCTGCCAAAGACCCCGCCGCAGCCCCCCGTTACCGCGCCATCAGTGGGACCGGCAGCGTGGAGGACATCACCGCCCGCGCTTTCAAAGCGCTGAGCGAGTGATCAAACACCGCCCCCGTCCATCAACAAACCGATCTGCAAGCGCACCCTGGCTTTGGCCGGGGTGACATCCAGCCGCGCATTCTCCAGCACCTCAGCGGCCATGCCCTCAGGCACTTGCGTTGGCCGACCTTGAGCGCATCGGGTGGTAAAGCGCAGCGCCACCCCCTGCGCCTGGGCCTTCAACAAGGCCTCGCGCCACGCGGCGCTGACGGTGCCATTGCCTGTGCTGGCCACCACGATCCCTTGCACCCCGGCGTTCACCCAAGCCGCCACCTCCCACGCTTCAGAACCCGCATGGTGGGTCAAGATCGCCACCTTGGGCCAGGCTTCGGGCGCTGTTTTGAGCAAAAGATCGGGCTTTTGCAGCCGGTCCGGCGCAGGCTTGATGGCCGCCCTCGGCGGCGAAGACCAAACCCACTGACGCCCGGTCCCAGCGGGACCGACACATTGCGCAGCGGCCAACGTGTCCCCCGAATCAAACGCATCCAAACGCTGGGGGTGGGTCTTTCTGACCCCTTTGGCCGCATGCGCTTGACCCGCGCACACCACCCAGAGACCCTGAGCCTGAGCCGACTGGTCGCGGGCCAAGGCCAGGGCATCGGCCAGGTTTTGGGGGCCATCGGCATCGGGTGCGTTGCCAGGGCGCATTGCACAGGTCAAGACAATGGGTTTGCCAAGTGGGCCCCAGGTCCTGCTGAGCACCTCATCTAAAAAAGTGGCGGTTTCTTCCAGGGTGTCGGTGCCGTGGGTGATGACCACGCCCACCACATCCGGGTCGCCCAAGGCCGGCCACAAAGCCTGCAAGAGTTTTTGCCAATGGGCAGGGGTCAAATCCTGGCTGTCGATTTGGGCGACTTGCTGGCTCATCACGGAAACCCCCGCCGCCTGCAGACCGCCATCTGCGCCCCCGGCCATGGCGTCGCGCTGAAGCTCACTCAGCAAATGGGCCACCGAGCGTTGCGCCGCCAAATAGTGCTCAGGCGCCTGAGGATTGGCGGCCAAACCCGCGATGGTGCCCCCCATGCCCAAGACCAGAAGCTGGCCTGGTGAGGAAATTTTCACTTTTTTATCGTTGAAGGCTTGCACGAATTTAAAAACTGGTTAAAAATACAGTTACTGGATATTTATTCAGCCATTTTCCGGGAGGCCCCATGACCGACTTTTCGACTGACCCAGCGTCATTTTCCTTGAAGTTGACAGCGCGACAACAGCAAATTTTGGAACTCATTCAAAATGCCATTGCCCAAACGGGCGCCCCCCCTACCCGCGCCGAAATTGCGTCTGAATTGGGCTTCAAGTCCCCCAATGCGGCAGAAGAACACCTGCAGGCCCTGGCCCGCAAAGGGGCCATCGAGTTGGTCAGCGGCACCTCGCGGGGCATCCGGCTGCGGGGCGCTGCACGCGCAGGCGGCGTTTCGAGCACCAACTCGCAAGCCTTCAACCAAAGGGCTTTCCCCTTGGCCGGTTTGAGCCAGTTGGCTCTCCCCCTGATTGGTCGGGTTTCCGCCGGTTCGCCCATTTTGGCGCAAGAGCATGTGGACCAGACCTACCACGTCGAGACCAGCCTGTTCAGCACCCCGCCCGATTTCTTGCTGAAAGTGCGTGGCATGTCCATGCGCGACGCCGGCATCATGGACGGCGACCTGTTGGCCGTCAAAACCACCCGCGAGGCCAAAAACGGGCAAATCGTGGTGGCCCGGCTGGGCGATGAGGTGACGGTCAAACGCTTTCGCAGAACGGCACAGCACATCGAATTGCTTCCCGAAAACCCCGACTACGCGCCCATCATCGTGCAAGACGATGAGTCTTTTGAAATCGAAGGCCTGGCGGTGGGTCTGATTCGCAACACGGTGTTGATGTAATGTTTGGAGAGTTCCCCATGAACCTGTTTTCTTTTAAATTCTTGAAGTCAGCCCAAGCCATCCTGGTCCCGGCCGTGTCTGTGCCCCAAGCGCCGGCGCGTCAGCAGGTCAGCCAAGCCCGCCCGACCCGCCCCTTGCGGGTGTTGTGCGTGCGCGACCCCAAGGGCAGTGGCCAGCCCAACCACCACACCGGGCGTTTGGTCATTTCGGGCCGCATGGCCGATGTGTGTGCCGAACTCGACCGCATGGTCCAAGCCCAAAGCCTGCGCCAAGGGTTGGCCCCGCAGCCTCAGCTGCACTGAGGGGGGGCAAGTCAAGGCACAATGTTGGGATGAACATTGTGATCCTCGACGACTACCAAGATGCGGTGCGCAAGCTCAAATGCGCCAGCAAACTGGATGCTTATTCTGCCAAGGTCTACACCAACACCGTCAAAGGCATGGGCCAACTGGCCGTGCGACTCAAAGACGCTGAGGCGCTGGTCCTTATCCGTGAACGCACGCAACTGAACCGGGCCCTGATCGAAAAACTGCCCAAGTTGCGGCTGATTTCTCAGACCGGAAAAATTGGCGCCCACATCGATCTGGCCGCCTGCACCGAGCGCGGCATTGCCGTGGCCGAGGGGGTGGGCTCTCCCGTTGCGCCGGCCGAGTTGACCTGGGCCCTGATCATGTCGGCCATGCGGCGACTGCCCCAGTACATTTCCAACCTCAAGCACGGCGCCTGGCAACAATCGGGGCTCAAGGCGGCGTCCATGCCGCCCAATTTCGGGCTGGGCAACACCTTGCGCGGCAAAACCCTGGGCATTTGGGGCTATGGGCGGATTGGTCAATTGGTTGCCAGATATGGTCAATCTTTTGGCATGAACGTCAAAATCTGGGGCCGTGAAGCCTCACGCGCCCATGCCCTGGCCGATGGGTTTCAGGCCTTCACCAGCCGCGAAGCCTGTTTTGAAGAGAGCGATGTGCTGAGTTTGCACCTGCGTTTGTGTGACGAAACCCAGGAAATCGTCAGAGCCGAAGATCTGTCCCGCATGAAACCCACCGCCATGTTGGTCAACACCTCGCGGGCTGAATTGATCGAGTCGGGCGCCCTGCTGGCCGCGCTCAACCGGGGGCGCCCCGGCTTGGCCGCCGTTGATGTCTTTGAAAGCGAGCCCATCTTGCAAGGCCATGCCCTGTTGCGCCTGGAAAACTGCATTTGCACCCCCCACATCGGCTATGTGGAACAAGACTCCTACGAGCTGTATTTCGGCGCCGCCTTTGACAACATCATCAACTACATCAAAGGTACGCCCACGAACATTGTCAACCCCGGCGCCTTGCAAGTGCGCCGCTAAAACTGGGTGAATCAAGACCATGACAACGATCTTCAAAAAAGTGGCCATCGTCGGCACCGGCGCCATGGGGCGCGGCATTGCTCAAATGGCGGTTCAAGCCGGCAGCCAGGTTCAACTGTTTGACGCGCAGGCCGGTGCCGCCGACCAAGCCCGGCAAGCGCTGCACGAACAGTGGCAAAAGCTGGCCGAAAAGGGTCGCCTGAGCGCAGACCAGGTTTCGGCCTACACGGCCCAATTGGCGATCAGTGCCGATCTGACAGAACTCAGCAACTGCGACCTGGTGATTGAAGCCATTGTTGAAAAGCTCGACATCAAACAGCAACTTTTCGGGCAACTGGAAGCCATCGTCTCCCCCCAAACCGTGTTGGCCAGCAACACTTCATCGCTGTCCATCACGGCCATTGCCGCCAGCCTGCAACACCCTGAGCGCTTGGCGGGTTACCATTTCTTCAACCCCGTGCCCTTGATGAAAGTGGTCGAGGTCATTGCGGGCCTGGCCACCGCACCCGAGGTTTGCCAGCGCCTGACCGATTACACCCGGCAAATGGGCCACACGCCTGTGCGTGCCACCGACACCCCGGGCTTCATCGTCAACCACGCCGGACGCGGCTATGGCACCGAGGCCTTGCGCATCGTTTCAGAAGGTGTGACGGACTTCCAGACGATTGACGCCATTTTGCGCGACCAAGTGGGCTTCAAGTTGGGGCCATTTGAACTGTTCGACCTGACCGGCTTGGATGTCTCACAACCGGTGATGGAGTCCATCTACCACCAGTACTACGAGGAGCCTCGCTACCGCCCCAGCGTGATCGCGGCCCAGCGCCTGGCCGCAGGTCAATTGGGCCGAAAAACCAAGCATGGTTTTTACCGTTATGAAGCGGGCCAAGCCATCAAGGCCCCCGAGTCTGCGGTGCCGGTGGTGCAGGACATGCCGCCCGTGTGGGTTTCCTCCAGAGCCACCCGCCGAGCCGAGTTGTACCAATTGCTCAAAGACCTGGGGGCCCAAATCGAAACCGGAGCGGCCCCTTCATCCCAGGCCCTGTGTTTGGTGGCCCCATTGGGCTTTGACGTCACCACCCTGGCGATCGTGGAGCGCCTGGACCCCAGCCGCACCGTGGGCATTGACCTGCTGATCGACGACAAAACCACCCGCCGCCGTGTGCTGGCCACCAATCCCGCCACCCGTGAGGACATGCGCGACGCCGCGCATGCCTTGTTTGCGCGCGATGGCAAAGCCGTTTCGATGATCCGCGACAGTGGCGGTTTTGTGACCCAGCGCGTGATCGCCAACATCGTCAACATTGCCTGCGACATTTGCCAGCAAGGCATTTGCAGCCCCGAGGACCTGGAACTGGCCGTCACCCTGGGTTTGGCCTATCCCATGGGCCCACTGGCCATGGGCAATGCCTATGGCCCCGACAACTTGCTGGAAGTGCTGTTCAACCTGTACACCGTTTATGGTGACCCACGTTACCGGCCCAGCCCCTGGTTGCGCCGCCGGGGCGCGATTGGTTTGAGCCTGCTGCACCGCGAAAACTAACCCTGCGAGACCCTTGCCCATGCCCGCCGAACTCAAAAGCACCAGTCAAGGCCGAACCCTGATCTTGACCCTCAGCAACCCCGACATGCGCAATGCCTTGGGACCGGAAATTTATTCAGCCGGCGTCGAGGCCTTGAACGTCGCGGAGAGCAACCCCGACATTCGCAGCGTGGTGATCACCGGCGAGGGCCCCTGGTTTTGTGCCGGTGGCAACCTGCAACGGCTGCAAGCCAATCGACAACTGCCCCCGGAGCACCAGGCCCAGAGCATCGAAAACCTGCACCATTTCATCGAAGCCATTCGGGTCTTTCCCCACCCCGTGATTGCCGCCGTGGAAGGCCCTGCCGCCGGGGCCGGATTTTCCTTGGTGCTGGCCTGCGACCTGGTGGTGGCCGCCCGCGATGCGTTCTTTGCCCTGTCCTACAGCACCGTGGGCCTGTCCCCCGACGGTGGGGCCAGCCACGCCTTGGCCCAGGCCCTGCCGCGCCCTTTGGCCACAGAGTTGCTGATGTTGGGCAACCGCATCGATGCCCCGACCCTGCAACACCATGGCTTGGTGAATCGGGTGTGTGAAACCGGCACGGCCTTGAGCAGTGCGCTGGCCCTGGCCGAGCAACTCAACCAGCGGGCACCCAACGCACTCACCAGCATCAAAGAGTTGCTGGAACAAGCCGCAAGCAACGCCTTGACGCAGCAACTGACCTGCGAGCGCGACGCCTTTGTCAAAAACCTGCACCATCCCAATGGCGGCATTGGCATTCACGCTTTTTTGAACAAAACCCAAGCCCATTACGAATAAGGCCAAGGGCGACCCCGGTGGTCGCTGAGGCGACTCGTTTTCACATTTCAGTCACGCAAAAGACAGTCCATGGACCAACCTATTCTGACAATCGAAGAACGCGAGGCGATCAACCAAGGTCGCTGGTTTTCGTCCCTTTCACCCTCTTTAAGACACGACATTCTTCGATGCGCCTATGTCAAACGTTTTCGCGACGGCGACCTGATCACGGCCCGTGGCGATCCACCCGAGGAATGGATGGCCTGTGCCAAAGGCGCCGTGCGGGTCAGCTCGACCTCGATATCGGGCAAGCAGATCACCCTGACTTATGTGGAGCCGGGGATCTGGTTTGGCGATGTCTCGATTTTCGACGGCGATCGACGCACCCACGATGCCTACGCGCATGGCGAAACCACCACTTTGTGTGTGGCCAAAGCGGATTTCAAAAAAATTCTGGCCTTGCACGTGGAGTTTTACGAAGCCATGATCCGCTTGCATGCGCGCCGCATTCGTCAGCTCTATGGCTTGGTGGAAGACTTGAACACCCTGCCCCTGCGCTCACGTTTGGCCAAGCAGTTGCTGCACCTGGTGCGCAGCTACGGTGTGCCCAGCTTGTCCAACAGCACCGAGGTGCGCATTGGCCTGCATCTGGCGCAAGAGGAGTTGGCGCAGTTGCTGGGGGCCTCACGCCAAAGGGTCAACCAGGAGCTCAAATCCATGGAGCGGGAAGGTGCCATCCGCATCGAGCCAGCGGGCCTGATTGTGAAAGACCGCGAAGCCCTGATGCGCATCAGCGAAGCCGATATTTGATTGGTTTTTTTCCACTGTTTTTAAACTCACGGCGGGTGCCATGACTCAGTTTGATCATTTCGTTGGCACCCGAGCCGTTTCTGAACAGCACCGCTTTGACGTGGTGGCCTTGGCCGCCTGGTTGGACCTGAATTTGCCTGGGTTTGCCGGACCCTTGAGCGTGGAAATGTTCAAAGGCGGGCAATCCAACCCCACCTACAAACTCATCACCCCTCAGCGCCAGTATGTGATGCGCGCCAAGCCGGGGCCCGTGGCCAAATTATTGCCCTCAGCGCACGCCATTGAACGCGAGTTCAAGGTCATGCGCGGCTTGGCAGGCACGGGGGTCCCCGTCCCAGAGATGCTTTGCCTGTGCGAAGACGAGGCCGTCATCGGACGGGCTTTTTATGTGATGGACTTCGTCTCGGGCCGTGTCCTTTGGGACCAATCCTTACCGGACATGACGCGTGAACAACGCTTTGACATCTACGACGAGACGAACCGCGTTCTGGCGGCCTTGCACAACGTGGATTTCACGGCCCAGGGCCTGGCCGATTATGGTCGCCCAGGCAATTACTTTGAACGGCAAATTGCTCGCTGGAGCAAGCAGTACCAGGCCTCCATCACCGAACCCAACCCGGCCATGGATCGCCTGATGGCGTGGCTGCCCGAGCACATTCCAAACGCCGCGCGAGACCCGGCCATGGTGAGCATCGTGCATGGCGACTTTCGCCTCGACAACATGATGTTCCACGTCACCGAGCCACGCGTTGTGGCCGTGCTGGATTGGGAGCTCTCAACGCTCGGTCACCCGTTGGCTGACTTCAGCTACCACTGCATGGCTTGGCACATCGAGCCTGGCACTTTTCGCGGCATTGCCGGTCTGGATTGGGCCGCTTTGGGCATTCCCAGCGAGGCGCAATACATCGAGATGTACTGCGAGCGCACCGGTCGCTTTACGCCATCGGAATTGCAAACCGACTGGAACTTCTACCTCGCCTACAACCTGTTTCGCATGGCGGCCATTTTGCAGGGCATTGCCAAACGGGTAGAGATGGGCACCGCCTCCAGCGAACAGGCCATCAACTCAGCCCGCGGAGCGCGACCCATGTCCGAAATGGCCTGGGCCCTGGTGCAAAAAAATTACTTCTGAAACCCTCTTTTTTCCTCCCACCCCCAACCCACAGGATTCCCATGGACTTTGAATACTCAGCCAAAACCAAAGAGCTGCAAGCCCGTTTGCAGCGCTTCATGGATGAAAACATCTACCCCCATGAAGCCACCTACACCGCCCAACTCGAAGCCAATACCGCAGCGGGCAAGCGGTGGACCCCCCTCCCCATCATCGAAGACCTCAAAGTCAAAGCCCAGGCCGAAGGCTTGTGGAACTTGTTTTTGCCCGTCGACAGCGCCCATGCCTCCGGTTATGCCGGTGCTGGTCTGACCAACCAGGAATACGCCCCCTTGGCCGAAATCATGGGGCGGGTGCCCTGGTCCAGCGAAGTGTTCAACTGCTCGGCCCCGGACACCGGCAACATGGAAACCATTGCTCGCTATGGCTCTGCCGCCAACCGCGAACAATGGCTCAAACCCTTGTTAGAAGGCAAAATTCGTTCGGCCTTCGCCATGACCGAGCCCGATGTCGCCTCCAGCGATGCGACGAACATCGAAACCCGCATTGAACGCCAAGGCAATGACTATGTGATCAATGGCCGCAAATGGTGGATTTCGGGCGCTGCCGACCCGCGCTGCGCCGTCTTCATCACCATGGGCAAGACCGACCCCGATGCACCCCGCCATTCACAGCAAAGCATGATTTTGGTGCCCGCCAACGCCCCAGGCATCACCATCCTGCGGCCCCTGACAGTGATGGGTTACGACGATGCGCCTCATGGTCACGTCGAAATGACGTTCGAGAATGTCCGGGTTCCCGCTGACAACTTGCTCCTGGGCGAAGGCCGTGGCTTCGAAATTGCCCAAGGCCGCTTGGGCCCTGGGCGCATTCACCATTGCATGCGCTTAATTGGCTTGGCCGAACGGGCGCTGGAATTGATGTGCCGGCGTGCCTCTTCACGGGTGGCTTTTGGCAAAACCGTGGCAGCGCAAACCGTGACCCAGGAACGCATTGCCGAAGCCCGTTGCAAAATTGACATGGCCCGCTTGCTCACCCTCAAGGCCGCCTGGCTGATGGACGTGGCGGGCAACAAGGTGGCCCGCACCGAAATCGCCATGATCAAGGTGGTGGCCCCCAATATGGCCTGCCAGGTGATCGACTGGGCCATGCAAGTCCACGGCGGCGGCGGCATGTCGGGTGACTTCCCCTTGGCTTCCGCTTACGCCCACGCCCGCACCCTGCGTTTTGCAGATGGTCCGGACGAGGTGCATCGCAACGCCATTGCCAAATGGGAGTTGGGCCGATACGCCAATACGCCGAGCGATGAAGCACCGCCCGTGACACGCGGCTGCTAAATCAGGCGCTGCTGGGGTTCTTAAAGCCCCAGCAAGGAAACAAGTTCCAGCGGGGCATGAACCAAGTGGTCGGCCCCCCAACTCAGAACATCGGCATCTTGCCCCAAATAGCCGTAAGTGGCCGCAATGGTGCGCATGCCCGCCGCACGCCCTGCCTGCACATCGCGCTCGTCATCTCCAATGTAAACACAGTGCTGGGGTGACACACCCAAGCGACGAGCGGCTTCCAGCAAGGGCTCTGGGTGGGGCTTGGCAAAGGGCGTGGTGTCCCCACTGATGATCACCCCCGCAGTGGCCAGCCAAGTCAGGCTGCGCGACAAGGGCCCCGTGAATCGCTCTGATTTATTCGTCACCACCCCCCAAGGCAAAGGATGGCCCTCAATGCTTTTGAGCAAGCCGGGCACCCCCTCAAACACCTGAGTGGCCTCGGTCAGGCGGGCTTCATAAGCCTGAAAGAAAGCTTCCTTGTTGGTATCAAAAGCCGGATGATCCGGCCCCATGCCCAAAGCCAAACCCAGCAAGCCCCTGGCCCCCGAGCCCACCAACGGCCGATAGGCTGCCAGGGGCAGTGAGGCCTGTCCGCTGGCCGTGCGCAGCTGATCGGCCGCAGCGGCCAAATCGGGGGCACTGTCGATCAAGGTGCCATCCAAATCGAACAAAACCGCTTTGACGTCGTCGAATTTCATCGCGCTCACCCCAAACACCTCAAGACACTTCTTTTTGAGTGGCGACCAGGTAGTTCACCCGGGGGTCATCGTTCAAGGCCACCCGGTGGGTCAAGGGGTTGTAGCTCATGCCCCGGACCTGCCGCCAGGCCAGCCCTGCGGCACGGCAGGATCGCGCCATTTCGGCCGGCTGAATCAATTTGGCGTATTCGTGGGTGCCCCGTGGCAGCAAGTTCAAAACATACTCCGCCGCAACGATGGCCTGTAAAAAAGCCCTTGCATTGCGGTTGATGGTCGAAAAGAACACCCAGCCCCCCGGCTTCACCAGATCGGCGCAAGCCCGGACGACCGAAGCAGGATCGGGCACGTGTTCCAGCATTTCCATGCAGGTCACCACCTCAAACCCAGCCGGCTGCTCACGCGCCAAGTCCTCCACGGCTGTGACGCGAAAACTCACATTCGGCGTCCCCGTTTCGATCGCGTGCATTTGGGCAACCTTGAGGGCCTTTTCTGACAGGTCGATGCCCGTTACCTGAGCCCCTTGGCGGGCCATGGCATCACTCAAAATGCCGCCCCCACACCCCACATCCAGCACCTTCAAGCCCTTGAGCACCTGGTGACTCTCGATCCAGGCCAGGCGCACAGGATTGATCAGGTGCAGGGGTTTGAACTCCCCTTCCAAGTCCCACCAGCGGTGGGCCAGTTCAGAAAATTTGGCCAATTCAACTGGGTCGGCATTGACCGGAGCGGCTGTTCCCGCCGTGGCGTGTTCACTGGTAGACATGATC
>CAIUTG010000206.1 GCA_903902035.1 uncultured Curvibacter sp.
CACCGAAGTTTCGGAAGATACCAACACTGGGGTGTTGGCTGCGCCGGCCCATCCTGATTTGCGCTGGTATGTGGTTCATGCCTATTCGGGCATGGAAAAAGCCGTTGAGCGCAACATCCTTGAGCGCATCAACCGGGCTGGCATGCAAAGCAAGTTTGGCCGTATCTTGGTGCCCACTGAAGAAGTGGTTGAGATGAAGAACGGCCAACGTCGCACGACCGAACGTCGGTTTTTCCCCGGTTATGTGCTGGTGGAAATGATCATGGACGACGAGTCCTGGCATTTGGTCAAGCACACCAACAAGGTGACCGGTTTTGTGGGCGGTGCCAAGAACCGTCCGGTGCCCATTTCTCAGGCTGAGGTCGAGAAAATCGTGGGCCAAATGAAAGAAGGCACAGACAAGCCACGCCACAAGGTGGAGTTTCAAGTGGGCGAGTTTGTGCGCGTCAAGGAAGGCCCCTTCACCGACTTCAATGGCTCAGTCGAAGATGTCAACTACGAAAAGAACAAAGTGCGCGTGTCGGTCACGATTTTCGGTCGTTCGACGCCTGTTGAATTGGAATTCAATCAGATCGAAAAGACCTGATTGAGGTGATGAAGTTTTGGCTGGCGGTCGCAAGACGGCCAGTTGCCCTGCTTACCGACTCGGTGGGGCGTCAAATTCAGAGTTGTTAACCCCGGGAAGCTGATGGCCTAAAAACCAAAGCGTTTGACCCGTCAGGAGAAAAGCATGGCGAAAAAAATCGTCGGTTTTGTGAAGCTGCAAGTGCCAGCTGGCAAGGCCAACCCATCCCCACCGATTGGCCCCGCATTGGGCCAACGCGGTTTGAACATCATGGAGTTCTGCAAGGCGTTTAACGCGCAGACCCAAGGCGTTGAGCCTGGCTTGCCACTGCCTGTGGTGATCACGGCCTTTGCTGACAAGAGCTTCACCTTCATCATCAAGACGCCCCCTGCGACGACCTTGATCAAGAAGGCGATCAAGCTGGACAAGGGTTCGCCCCGTCCGCACGCCGACAAGGTGGGCAAGATCACTCGCGCTCAACTCGAAGAAATTGCCAAGACCAAAATGAAGGACATGAACGCTGCCAGCGTTGACGCCGCCATTCGTACCATTGCCGGTTCCGCACGCTCCATGGGCGTGACGGTGGAGGGTCTGTAATGACTAAGCTCACCAAAAAAGCCAAAGCCTTGCAAGGCAAAGTCGACAGCAACAAGCTGTACGCCCTGAACGACGCCATCACCTTGGTGAAAGAGTGCGCCACGGCCAAGTTCGATGAATCCATCGACGTGGCGGTGCAACTCGGCATCGATGCCAAAAAATCTGACCAAGTGGTGCGTGGCGCTGTGGTGTTGCCCAACGGCACCGGCAAAACCAAGCGCGTCGCGGTGTTTGCCCAAGGCGCCAAGGCCGATGAAGCCCGTGCTGCAGGTGCTGACGTGGTCGGTATGGACGATTTGGCCGCTCAAGTCAAAGCCGGTGACATGCCTTTTGACGTGGTGATTGCCGCCCCCGACGCGATGCGCGTGGTGGGTACCCTGGGTCAAATCTTGGGCCCCCGTGGCCTGATGCCTAACCCCAAGGTGGGCACCGTGACCCCCGATGTGGCCACTGCCGTGAAGAACGCCAAGGCCGGTCAGGTTCAGTTCCGTGTTGACAAGGCCGGTATTGTTCATTCCACCATTGGTCGTCGTTCGTTTGACACCGACAAGTTGCAAGGCAACTTGGCTGCCCTGGTGGACGCTTTGAACAAAGCCAAGCCCGCTTCGAGCAAGGGCGTTTACCTGCGCAAAGTGGCGGTTTCGTCCACCATGGGCGTGGGCGTTCGCGTGGACACACAAACCATCGCTGGCTGATCTTCAGTCGGCGAGCACAAATCGCTGGAGGGCTTGCTCTCTGGTGTGGTGGGCTCAGGCAAGCAGGCCGCGCAAGTGGCTTGAAACCTGAGGCCATCCAAGACCGTTGGTAGGGGATGACGTTGTCAAATGAACTCCCTTTAAACCCGAAAGAGGCCAACGCAGATGGCGATCCCACTGTTCAAAACAGTTGGTCGCTGCAACGAGGCGCGTGGCGGGCAGAGTGCCCAAAACGCATATAAAGGAGTTAGACCTTGAGTCTGAATCGCAGTGAGAAAGAAGCGGTCATTTCTGAAGTGACCAGCCTCGCCGCAAAAGCTCAAACGCTGGTGATCGCGGAATACCGTGGCATCACGGTCGCTGACATGACCAAACTGCGCGTTGACGCTCGCAGCAAAGGCGTGACCCTGAGTGTGTTGAAAAACACCCTGGCTCGCCGTGCTGTGGCTGGTAGCGCGTTTGAGGTTGTGGCCGACCAGATGACCGGCCCGCTCATCTATGGCTTCTCAGAAGACGCTGTGGCCGCCGCCAAGGTGGTGGCCGATTTCGCGAAAACCAACGACAAGTTGGTGATCCGCGCCGGCGCCATTTCTGGCAAAGCTTTGGATGTGAACGGCGTGAAGCAATTGGCCAACATTCCTTCGAAGGAAGTGTTGCTGGCCCAGTTGTGCGGCTTGTTGATGTCGCCGATTGCTCGCACCGCCGTGGTGTTGGGTGCTTTGGCGGCCAAAAAAGGCGAAGGCGAAGGAACTGTGGGCGTTGCTGCCGAACCAGCCCCCGCCGAGGCTGCAGCCGCTTGATGCGGGCGCAGTGTTTTAACCAATTGTTAGGAAATTAAAAATGGCATTCGATAAAGACGCATTTTTGACCGCGCTGGACAGCATGTCGGTCATGGAACTCAACGACCTGGTGAAAGCCATCGAAGAGAAATTTGGTGTGAGCGCTGCCGCCATGGCCGCCCCTGCCGCTGGTGGTGCAGCGCCTGCTGCCGCTGCTGAAGAAAAGACCGAATTCAACGTGGTCTTGACTGAAGCAGGCGCCAACAAGGTGTCGGTCATTAAGGCTGTGCGCGAAATCACCGGCCTGGGCTTGAAAGAAGCCAAGGACATGGTTGACGGCGCTCCCAAGGCCGTTAAAGAAGGCGTGTCCAAGGCCGATGCCGAAGCCGCCAAGAAGAAGCTGGAAGAAGCTGGCGCCAAGGTCGAACTCAAGTAATTGGGTTTTGCTCAGAGGCTGGAGTGTCCAAAAGGGCCTCCAGCCTTTGGCGCTTTCAAAGAGCGCACCCAAAAACCGTTTCGATGGGCCCTTTGGGGCTGATTCAAAAAGTTTTTGAGTGCCTTCTTGAAGAAGAAGGTGCCTTGGTTCGGACAGTGTGCAACGCACTGTTGTCAGCCATGGTTGGTAGTGGCCAACCACCAAGCCCACGTTGGTTCTCATGTCTTTGCCCGGAGATTTAATGGCTTACTCATTTACCGAACGCAAACGCATCCGCAAGAGTTTTGGCACACGCCCGAGCGTGCTCGAAGTGCCTTATCTGTTGCAGATGCAAAAGGACGCGTACACCGCCTTCTTGCAAGCGAACGTAGCCCCCAAAAAGCGCACCAATGAAGGTCTGCAGGCCGCGTTTGAAGCCGCCTTCCCCATCGTCTCGCACAACGGTTTTGTCGAGATGAAGTTCGTCGAATACAACTTGGCCAAACCCGCCTTTGATGTGCGTGAATGCCAAACCCGTGGTTTGACCTTTGCGTCGGCCGTGCGGGCCAAAGTGCAGTTGTTCATCTACGACCGGGAGTCCTCGACCAGCACTTCCAAAGTCATCAAGGAAGTCAAAGAACAAGAGGTCTACATGGGCGAAGTGCCCCTGATGACCGACAAGGGCTCTTTCATCATCAACGGTACCGAACGCGTCATCGTGTCGCAGTTGCACCGTTCGCCGGGCGTGTTCTTTGAACACGACAAGGGCAAAACCCACAGCTCAGGCAAATTGCTGTTCTCGGCCCGGGTGATCCCTTACCGTGGCTCCTGGCTCGACTTTGAATTCGACCCCAAGGACCTGCTGTATTTCCGCGTGGACCGTCGCCGCAAGATGCCCGTCACCACCTTGCTCAAGGCCATCGGTTTGAACCCCGAGTCGATCTTGGCGCATTTCTTTGTGAACGACAATTTCCGCTTGATGGACAGTGGCGCTCAAATGGAGTTTGTCACGGAGCGTCTGCGTGGCGAAGTGGCCCGTTTTGACATCACCGACAAGTCCGGCAAGGTCATCGTGCCCAAGGACAAGCGCATCACTGCCCGTCACACCCGCGAGTTGGAGCAATCCGGCACCACCCACATCAGCGTGCCCGAAGACTTTTTGGTCGGTCGCGTGGTGGCCCGCAACATCATTGACCCGGAAACCGGTGAAATCATTGCCAAGGCCAACGACGAGTTGACCGAAGTGCTGTTGAAGAAATTGCGCAGCGCAGGCATCCAAGACCTGCAGTGCATCTACACCAACGAACTGGATCAAGGCGCCTACATTTCGCAAACCCTGCGCACCGATGAAACCACGGACGAATTTGCCGCCCGTGTGGCCATCTACCGCATGATGCGTCCTGGCGAACCCCCCACCGAAGACGCCGTGCAGGCCCTGTTCCAGCGCTTGTTCTACAACCCCGACACCTATGACCTGTCGCGCGTGGGCCGCATGAAGTTCAACGCCAAAGTGGGCCGTCCCGAGTCCACCGGCCCGATGGTCCTGACCAACGAAGACATCCTGGCCGTGGTCAAGATCCTGGTCGATCTGCGCAACGGCAACGGCGAAGTGGACGACATCGATCACTTGGGCAACCGTCGCGTGCGTTGTGTCGGCGAATTGGCCGAGAACCAATACCGCACCGGTTTGGCCCGCATCGAAAAGGCCGTCAAAGAGCGCCTGGGTCAAGCCGAGCAAGAGCCTTTGATGCCGCACGACCTGATCAACTCCAAGCCCA
>CAIUTG010000207.1 GCA_903902035.1 uncultured Curvibacter sp.
CGCTTATGCACCCAGTAATCCTGGGCGGGGTCTTGGTTGATCCAGCCCTCCAAACGCTGGTTCATCAGGGCCGTGTCGGCCACCACATCCTCGGTTGGGAAGTGCTCCCAGGGCGGCATGACCTCGATTTCATAGCCTGTGCGAGTGACCCGCGAGACCACGGGCACCACCCGCGCCCGACCTAATTTGGCAAAGCGTGACAAGGACGGCACGGTCGCCGCAGCCACCCCATAAAAAGGCACAAAAATCGATTCCTCGGGTCCGAAATTCATGTCGGGCAAAAGGTACAAAGCCCCCCCCTTGCGCAAACTTTGCACAATCGACTTCACCCCTTGGTCACGCCGCAGCATCTGCACCCGGCCAAAGCGCTGGCGGCCCTGGGTCATCCAATCGTTGATGACCGAACTCGATTGGGTGGTGAAAATACTGGTGTAGTCGCGGTTGATGGCCAGGGACATGGCCATGCCCCCGGCTTCCAGACCGTAAAAATGGGGCGAGAACAAAATCGTGGGCGTTGGGACGGGCTCGCCTTGGTTGGCCTCAGCCCTTGGCTGGGGTTGTGCCAACTGGGTCAATTCCGCCCAAGCCCCCACCCGCTTCAAACGGCGCTCAACCACCTCGGCGGGGGCTCGCCACAGCCAACCCCGGTCCAACAGGGTTTGCGCAAAGTAAATGAAATTTTGCACCGCCCAGCGCCGGCGTTGCGCGGCAGAGGCTTGTGGAAAGCAAAGCCTCAAATTGGTGTGCACCACCCGCCTGCGCCCTGCGGCCAGTGCATACAACACCCAACCCAAGGCCCAGCCCAGGCCCCGCAACCAGGGCAGGGGCAAGTGGCCCAAGGCGGTCAAAAGCGCAATGCCCCATTTAGCGGCCATGGCTCAGGCCTCCGTTCGAGGCGATTTATAGCGGTTGTAGGCCCACAGGTATTGTTCGGGGTATTGCTGAATCAAGTGTTCCATCTCTTGGTTGATTTGTTGGACCGCGGAGTCTAAATCAAGCGACAAAGGCTGGGCCAATTCTGAAAGATGAATTCGGTAGCCACGGCCCCACGACAAACGCTGGGCCACCGCCAACACCACCGTGGCACCGGTTTGCTGGGCCAGTCGGGCCGCCAAGATCATGGAATAAGCCGGTTGACCAAAGAACGGCGCCCAGACCCCCTGCCCTTCGGGAGGCACCTGGTCAGGCAGCAAGCCCACCGCCTCACCAGCGCGCAGGGCCTTGAGCATTTGCCGCACGCCCGTCAGGGTGGTGGTGGCGGTCTTTAGAAAAATGCGCTGACGCGCTGAGGCCAAAACAGAGGCCAAACCCGCTTGCCGAGAAGGCCGGTACAGAATGGTGATGGGCCCCAGTTTCGGCCCAAAATCCCGCGCAAACGCCTGCGGCGCCATCTCAAAACACCCCAGGTGCGGTGTCAAAAACAAAATCCCGCGCCCCTTGGCATGCGCCTGGATCAGCCGCTCGGCCCCCAGCCACTCGCAAGGCGGCAATACCCCCCACCACATTTTGGGGGCCTCGCCCACCAGACAACCGGCCTGGCCCACGCTGGCCCACACCGCTTGGGACTGACCCGCCAATTGGGCATTGGCCAAAAGACGCCGCCGATAGCGGGGTGAAGCCAAAAAAGTCAACCAACCCAAGCCCCAGCCCAAGGCTTGCAAAGCCCACAACGGCCAACGGGCCAAGAACTTGAAGAAAAAAATCATTTTGAATAGAATACACGCGTCGCTGAGTTACTGAACAACTTGCAGGGCGACATAAAACCCAACTGCTAAAGCGTTCGCCACAGTCACCAAGCTGAGGGCAACGCCCCTTAAACCAACTTGGAATTCATGGACATGGCGAGCGATTATCTCTTTACCTCTGAATCCGTCTCTGAAGGTCACCCCGACAAGGTGGCCGACCAGATTTCTGACGCGATTTTGGACGCAATTTTCAAACAAGACCCGCGCAGCCGC
>CAIUTG010000208.1 GCA_903902035.1 uncultured Curvibacter sp.
GAAAAGTGGGGAGTTTCGGATAAGGAATGCTTATTGGTTTTTCCTTCAAACGACCATCAACGCAAAGGTGTGAATTTGATATTGAAAGCGCTTGAAAAATCGGATTCTAGATTCCGTTTGGTTGTCGCTAGTAAAAAATCAATCAACCATCATAGAGTCATTAACTTGGGTTTTCAAAGTGATATGGCTAGTGTTTATGGGGCTGCAGATGCAGCTATTTTGGCTTCAATTTATGAACCTTTCGGACTTGTAGGACCTGAATCTATTTTGTGTGGCACTCCTGCAGTTCTAGCTGACACTATAGGTGCCACTGAGGTTTTGGATGAGCCGGCCTGCTTTAAGTTTGAGAGATCGTTGAACGGTTTGGTTCAGGTGTTAGAGCGTGTATTGAAGCTGCATGAAGTAGGTCAATTGGCTATAAAAGAACCCTTTAAATATATTGGATATAATTACAGTGTAGAATTTCACATTAATGAAATTTTGAAGCGTCTTTGCGCAGAAAAAAGTGGTTGATTTTACTATGTTATCTTTTTCAAAGATTCTAATAATTTCATGTCGTCAGATTGGTGATGTATTGATCACTACCCCCTTAATTGAAAGAGTTGCGCAACTTTGGCCTAATTCTGTTATTGATTTTTTAGGTCTTGCAGGAACTACTGAAGTATTGAGTGGTAATTGTTATATAAATGAATTTATTGCTGTCCGACGTGGTGCATCATGGAGAGAGAATTGGGGTGTTGTGAAAAAAATCATAAATCAATACGACATGGCAATCATCACCCAATCAAGTGACAGGTCTTACGTATATGGCCTTTTGGCAGCGCCTTATCGGATTGGACTCTATAACCCAGACGTTGAAGATAAGAGTTGGAAAAAATGGATATCGAATTTCCAAGCGCCTATTGACTCGTTGAGCCAGCATGCTATTATCGAAAAGTTAAATCTTCTAAACCCATTTCTCGGTGAGCAATTGGCAGCTCAAGAGATAGTAGTTACTCCTATGAAATCAATTCCATTATCCTCCGAAAATGAGTTGCCCAAGAAGTATGTGGTCATCCATCCCACGCCTTTGAACGCCTACAAACGATGGCCAAATGAAAACTGGGTTGAACTGATTGAATTCATCACAGCCAGCGCGATGCCTGTGGTGCTCAGTGGGGGCCCAGACAGCGCAGATGCTGAGTTGCGCGACGAGCTGCTCAAGCGCTTGTCGCCACAAGCCAAGAGCCAACTGACCGATGTGACGGGGCAGCTCAGCTTGGGGCAACTCAGTGGTGTGCTTCAGCGTGCCAGCGCCTACATCGGCATCGACACTTCCATCACGCATTTGGCTGCGGCCTGCAACATCCCGACGCTTGCTATTTTTGGCCCCACCCCACCGACTAACTTTGGTCCTTGGCCCAATGGCTTTGCGGGGGCTCAGCCTTATCGGCTCAAAGCCTTGACTCAGACCGTCAAGAACGTCACCATTTTGCAGGGCGAAGGCGCTTGCGTTCCCTGCCGGAAATCGGGTTGTGAAGACACCCCCAACAGTCCCAGCCGTTGCCTGGACGAGTTAAGTCCAGAGCGAGTGATTCAGGCCTATCAGGCCTTGTCACTCTGAGTGTCAATCCGCTTGTCGTTTCTTGATCGAGGTCTTCTTCTTGGGCTTGGCGCGCCGCACATTGCCCCCTGCCGTTAGGCGCTGGTTGCCCAGCACTTTCAGGACTTTGACCTCGGGTTTGTGACCGGCGCGCTTGCTGTACTTCAGCACCTTGACTTCGCGCGGACCGGCCATGCGCTCTTCGTCGTCGTTGTGGCCCCGTTCGCCCGTTTTTTCAGAGGGCGGACGCCACAACACCAGCAATTTGCCGATGTGTTGAACGGGCGCGGCGTTGAGTCGATCCGCCAGGGTTTGGTAAATCACCTCTCGACCCGCACGGTCGTCAGAAAAGACCCGGACTTTGATCAGCCCGTGGACGCTCAAAGCGAGTTCAATTTCTTTCTCGACCGCTGGGGTCAAGCCATCGTTGCCGATCAGGACCACGGGGTCCAGGTGGTGCGCGTCGGCGCGCAAGGAGCGTCGCTCTGCGGGGGTCAGTACAAGTTGTGCCATAGGCGTATTATCGGTCCTGCATGAAAGTCAAGACACAAAGCAAAAAAGTAAACAAGGCGTGGTTGAACGACCACGTCAATGATCCCTATGTGAAGCAAGCCCAAAAAGAGGGCTACAGGGCCCGTGCCGCCTACAAACTCAAGGAAATTGATGAGGCTTTGGGCCTGGTCAAACCCGGCCATTTGGTGGTCGATCTGGGGTCCACACCCGGTGCCTGGAGTCAGTATCTGCGGCGGCGTTTATCGCCTGCGGGGGCGGCCGTGGGGGCCTTGAATGGCACCATCATTGCCTTGGATCTTTTGCCCATGGTGCCCATTGAGGGGGTTATGTTCATTCAAGGCGACTTTCGGGAGGCGGCGGTCTTGGCTCAGCTGGAAGCGCAGGTGCAAGGTCGGCCCGTGGATGTGGTGGTGTCGGACATGGCCCCCAATTTGTCGGGCGTGGGCGGTGTCGACGCGGCCCGGATTGAGTTGTTGATCGAGTTGGCCGTTGATTTCGCCAAGGCCCACTTGAAGCCCGAGGGGGCTTTGGTGGTCAAGGTTTTTCATGGCGAGGCTTACAACACATGCGTGGGCTTGTTCAAGTCCACATTCAAGGTGGTCAAGCCGATCAAGCCCAAGGCCTCGCGTGACAAGTCTTCGGAGACCTTTTTGGTGGGGATTGGCCTCAAGCCACCCCCAGACGCTTGAAAAGCCTAAAATCATCCCAACTTATGTTTTTTTCAGGAGTTCCACTTGAATAATCAGTGGTTTTCAAAAATTGCCGTTTGGCTCGTGGTGGCCATGGTCTTGTTCACGGTGTTCAAACAGTTCGATGCGCACAGCGGTTCGAGCGGTGCCTATGTGGGCTATTCGGACTTCCTGGAAGAAGTGCGCACCAACCACATCAAGAGTGCCACCATTCAAGAAGGTCAGGGCGGGACTGAAATTGTGGCCGTGACCACCGATGACCGCAAGTTGCGCACGACCGCCACCTACCTTGATCGAGGCTTGGTGGGTGACTTGATTCACAACAACGTCAAGTTCGATGTCAAGCCCCGCGAAGAAGGCTCTTTGCTCATGACGCTGTTGGTCAGCTGGGGCCCGATGCTGCTGTTGATTGGGGTGTGGATTTACTTCATGCGCCAAATGCAAGGCGGCGGCAAGGGTGGCGCTTTCAGCTTTGGCAAGAGCAAAGCCCGCATGCTGGACTAAAACACCAACCAGGTGACTTTTGCCGATGTGGCGGGCTGCGACGAAGCCAAAGAAGAAGTCAAAGAAGTGGTTGACTTCTTGAAAGACCCCCAAAAATTCCAAAAACTGGGCGGTCGCATCCCCCGTGGCCTTTTGTTGGTCGGCCCGCCTGGGACCGGTAAAACCTTGTTGGCCAAGTCGATTGCGGGTGAAGCAAAAGTGCCCTTTTTCAGCATCTCTGGCTCAGATTTTGTTGAAATGTTCGTTGGTGTGGGCGCTGCGCGGGTGCGCGACATGTTCGAGAACGCCAAGAAGAACGCCCCTTGCATCATCTTCATCGATGAAATCGACGCCGTCGGGCGCCAGCGTGGCGCGGGCCTGGGTGGGGGCAATGACGAGCGCGAACAGACCCTCAACCAGATGCTGGTCGAGATGGATGGTTTTGAAACCAATCTGGGGGTGATTGTGGTTGCTGCCACCAACCGCCCCGACATCCTGGACGCTGCCTTGCTGCGCCCAGGTCGCTTTGACCGCCAGGTCTATGTCACGCTGCCCGATATCCGGGGCCGTGAGCAGATTCTGAATGTGCACATGCGCAAAGTCCCCTTGGGCCAGGATGTGAACGCCAGCATCATCGCGCGCGGCACGCCCGGCATGAGTGGGGCCGATCTGGCCAATCTGTGCAACGAAGCCGCCTTGATGGCCGCGCGCCGCAACGCCCGCACCGTCGAGATGCAAGACTTCGAAAAAGCCAAGGACAAAATCCTCATGGGGCCTGAGCGCAAGAGCATGGTCATGCCCGAAGAAGAACGCATGAACACGGCTTACCATGAGTCGGGTCACGCGCTGATTGGCAAGCTGTTGCCCAAATGCGATCCGGTCCACAAAGTCACCATCATTCCGCGGGGTCGTGCGCTGGGTGTCACCATGAGCCTGCCAGCACAAGACCGCTACAGCTATGACCGGGAGTACATGCTGAATCAAATCAGCATGTTGTTTGGTGGGCGGATTGCCGAAGAGGTCTTCATGCACCAAATGACCACGGGCGCTTCGAATGACTTTGAACGGGCCACACAAATTGCCCGCGACATGGTGATGCGTTATGGCATGACCGAATCCCTCGGCCCCATGGTCTATGCTGAGAACGAAGGTGAAGTTTTCTTGGGCCGTTCGGTCACCAAGACCACCAACATGAGCGAGCAAACCATGCAAAAAGTCGATGCCGAGGTGCGCCGCATCATCGACCAGCAATACGCTCAGGCGCGTCAGCTGATTGAACAGCACAGCGAGCAAATGCACGCCATGGCCAAGGCCTTGCTGGAGTGGGAAACCATCGACATGGAGCAAATCGACGACATCATGGCCGGTAAGCCACCACGGGCCCCCAAGGACTGGACGCCCCGTGTTCCGCCAGCCAGCGGGACCGGCAACGGTGATGGCGGCGGTAGCACACCCAGCGTCAGCCCCGACGCGGCAGCCGGTGTGGTCTGACGGTTCCGTCTGAACTTGCGCGGTGTGAGTCTTTACTGGCAGACCAGTCGGTTCCGGCTTGACCTGAGCTCGCCCCAGGTCATGGGCATTGTGAATGTCACGCCCGATTCCTTTTCGGATGGTGGCCAGCACGCCACACCGACCCAAGCGTTGCAGCATGCTGAACGCTTGTTGGCCGATGGGGCCCACATCTTGGATTTGGGCGCCGAATCCACCCGCCCGGGCAGTCTGCCGGTTCCCCTGTCCGAGGAATTGGATCGGCTCATGCCCCTGGTCAAAGAAGTCGTTCGCTGGGGGGTGCCGATTTCGATAGACACCTACAAACCCGCCGTCATGCAAGCGGTGCTGGAGGCTGGGGCGGACATCATCAACGACATTTGGGCGCTCCGGCAAACCGGCGCGCGGGAAGTGGTGGCCGCGCATCCCCGCTGTGGCGTGTGTTTGATGCACATGAACGGCCACCCCCAAACCATGCAGCTGGCCCCGCAAGAAGGCCCTTTAACCGCCACAGTCCGTGACTTCTTGAATGAACAGACGCAGGCATTGCTGGCTTTGGGCGTGGCCCCGGAGCGGGTGAGCTGGGACCCCGGCATCGGGTTCGGCAAAACGGTGGCGCAAAACTTCGAAATGCTGGCGGTGCAGGGCGTTTGGTCTGCCCCTTACGCGGGCTTGGTGGGCTGGTCACGCAAATCCTCCTTGGGCTCAGTCACGGGTTGCTCGGTGGAGCAACGCCTGGTGCCGAGTGTGGTGGCGGCCGTCTTGGCGGTAGACGCGGGGGCCCGTATCGTGCGGGTTCACGATGTGCGCGAAACCTGCCAGGCACTCCAGGTTTGGGGGGCTTTGCAACAGGCGCGCCAAGCTTTGAATGTGACTGAGACCAACCCCCCTCAAAATTAACAAGATGCAAATGGGAGCAGGCCAATGAGCCGACAATATTTTGGAACCGATGGCATTCGGGGCACCGTGGGCCAGGCCCCGATCACGCCGGATTTTGTTTTGCGCCTGGCCCATGCGGTCGGTCGCGTCTTGTGTCGCCGTGCTCAGGCGGCGGGTCAAACCCAAGCCAGGCCCCAAGTCCTGATCGGCAAAGACACCCGGATTTCGGGCTACATGCTGGAAAGCGCCCTGGAGTCGGGTTTTAACTCGGCGGGGGTGGATGTCATTTTGGCCGGGCCTTTGCCGACGCCGGGCGTGGCCTATCTGACGCGCACTTTGCGGGCTGATTTGGGCGTGGTCATCAGCGCCAGCCACAACCCCTTTCCTGACAATGGCATCAAATTTTTCAGCGCCCAAGGGAGCAAGCTGTCCGATGCTTGGGAAACTGAGGTGGAAGCCGCTTTGGCATTGCCACCCGTTTGGGCAGACTCGGCCCACCTGGGCAAGACCCGCCGTTTAGACGATGCGGCGGGGCGCTACATCGAGTTTTGCAAAAGCACCTTTGATTCGACCCTGACCCTCAAGGGGCTCAAGCTGGTGGTGGACGCGGCCAACGGCGCGGCTTACCAAATTGCCCCCAAGGTTTTTCACGAGTTGGGTGCCGAGGTGCATGCCATCGGCTGTCGCCCCGACGGTTTGAACATCAACGACGGGGTGGGGGCAACCCATCCCGAAGCGCTGGCGCAGGCGGTGGTGGCGCAGGGTGCCGACTTTGGCATTGCCCTGGATGGGGATGCCGATCGCTTGCAGTGGGTGGACCGCCAAGGGCGCCTCTACAACGGCGACCAGCTTTTGTATGTGCTGGCGATGGACCGCCAAGCCCGTGGTGACGGGGTTCCTGGCGTGGTCGGGACGCAGATGACCAACCTGGCGGTGGAGTTGGCGCTGCAGGCGAAAAACATTCCTTTGCGTCGTGCCAAGGTGGGGGACCGGTATGTGCTGGAACTGTTGAACGAGCAAGGTTGGCTTTTGGGCGGGGAGGGGTCAGGCCATTTGCTGGTCTTGGACCAACACACCACGGGCGACGGTTTGGTCAGTGCTTTGCAGGTTTTACAGGCCTGCGTGCGCCGGGGTCAGGATGTCAGTGACTTTTTGCAAGGGGTTGAACTCTTTCCCCAAACCTTGCTCAACCTGCCTTGGGTGGTGGGGCAGGATTGGCGCGCCAACGCCAGCCTGGTGGCGGCATGTGACCAGGTTCAGGCTGAGTTGGGCGAGTCAGGACGCATTCTGATCCGTGCCAGCGGCACCGAGCCGGTGCTTCGCATCATGGTGGAAGCAAAAGAGATCAAGCAGGCCCAAAGTTCGGCCGAGTTTTTAGCCAAAAGCTTGACCCAGATCCAACAGGGTGATTCGTCACGGAATTGACATACCCAAGACACAAATGTTTCACGGTGCTGTGCCAAAGTTTCGCCAGTAGAAACCTTGGAGCTCCTGTGAACACATTGTCTGAGAATCGCCCTGAGCGCAGCGACCAAGCCAGAGCCAGCGTCAACCCTTTCCACAGACCTCCGGCCGCCTCAAGTTGCCCTGCCAGCCACGACGGGGCGGGCTTGTGGGTCGGCTGGGCCCGGCATGAGGAGGAAGTGAAAGAGGCGCAAAAACTGCGTTATGACATTTTCTCGGGTGAAATGGGGGCCCGCCTCAACACCCCCGTTCCTGGCCTGGATGTGGATTTGTTTGACGATTTTTGCGAACACCTGCTGGTTCGTGATGTGTCAACGCGGCAAGTGGTTGGCACCTATCGGGTGTTGACACCGGCCCAGGCCAGGCGCATTGGCAGCACCTACAGCGACATGGAGTTCGACCTGACCCGCTTGCGCTCACTGCGTTCACGCATGGTGGAGTTGGGCCGGGCTTGTGTGCACCCTGACCATCGCCACGGTGGCGTGGTGATGGCGCTGTGGGGCGCCCTGGCCTCCTTCATGGTGCGCAATGACCTCGACACCATGGTGGGGTGCGCCAGCATTCCCATGTTGCACAACGGCGTTGTCACCGGGGCGGCGGCGGCCAGCATTTGGCACCAACTGAGTCAAACCCATTTGGCCCCCATAGAATACCAAGTCATGCCCCGCTTGCCGTTGCCGGTAGACGAGTTGGCCATCGATGGTGAAGGGTGCCCAGCAGAGCCCCCTGCATTGATTCGAGGCTACCTGCGTCTGGGGGCCAAAATCTTGGGTGCGCCAGCTTGGGACCCCGACTTCAACACGGCCGACCTGCCGATGATCATGCGTCTATCGGATTTGCCCGCTCGTTACCGCAAGCATTTTTTGGGTGGGGTCTAGCCAGCGCATTCGGTTTTTTATGTCACAGTTTCCCCCTCCACCATGCACCACAACAACAACTTGAACGCAGCGCCCCTGGTCTTGCCTCACCATCCCCACAGTTTGAGTAAAGCGGTTTTATTGGACCGGGATCACAGCTTGCTGGCCTTCAACGAGCGGGTGCTGAGTTGGGCGGCCAATCCCGAGGTGCCCTTGTTGGAGCGGCTTCGGTTCTTGTGCATTGTGTCGTCAAACCTGGACGAATTTTTTGAGGTTCGCGCCGAACCCCATGTGTCGGCGGCCTTGATGGAGGAGGCCAAAGGGCCTTACACCGCCTCCACCTTTCAATTGTTCGCCGAAAAGGCGGCCGACCTGGTGGCCCAGCAATACAGCATTTACAACGACCAATTGCAGCCTGCGCTGAGTGCCCGGGGTGTGAAGGTGCTGACCCACGCAGAACGGAATTTGGTCCAAAAAAAATGGGTCAAGAACTACTTTGAAAGAGAGGTTCGGCCTTTGCTGCTGCCGATCGGTCTGGACCCCTCCCACCCTTTTCCCCAGGTGGCGAATAAATCCCTGAATTTCATTGTCCGCTTGAAAGGCCATGATGCGTTTGGCCGCGACAATGAAATTGCCATCGTCAAAGTGCCTCGGGTGCTGCCTCGGGTGATTCGTTTGCCCCATCGAGAGGGCAGCAAAGAAAAGCATTTTGTGCTCTTGTCCAGCGTGATTCGCTCGCACCTGGCGGACTTGTTTCCAGGCCGCCAGGTGACCGAGTTTTCCCAGTTTCGGGTGACCCGGCACTCCGACCTGGCGGTCGATGAAGAAGAGGTGCGCAATCTGCGCACGGCACTGCGCAAAGAGTTGGCGCAACGCCACTATGGGCAAGCGGTGCGACTGGAAGTGTCTTCGGATTGCGCCCCCTTCCTTTCCAACTTTCTGCTCAAACAATTCAATTTGCCGGCGGGCGCCATGTACCGCGTGCCCGGGCCGGTCAATTTGGTTCGCTTGTCGCAATTGATCGACCTGGTCAATGACCGCTCGCTGCTGTTTGCGCCTTTCAAATCGAGTTTCCCCAAACAGTTGCAGCAAGGGGTGTCGGTGTTTGAGCAGCTCGCTCTCGGCGACGTGGTGATTCACCAGCCATTTGAAAGCTTTGACGGGGTCATGGCCTTTTTGCGTGAAGCGGTGAATGACCCCCAGGTTCTGGCCATCAAGCAAACCGTTTACCGCACGGGCTCTGACTCCGAAATGATGAACCTCCTGCGTGAAGCGGTGCGGCGCGGCAAAGAGGTCACGGTGGTGGTGGAGCTCAAAGCGCGCTTTGATGAAGAAGCCAACATCAATTGGGCCGAGGCCCTGGAGTCCGTGGGGGCGCAGGTGGTCTATGGGGTGGTCGGCTTAAAAACCCACGCCAAGATGCTGCTGGTCACCCGCCGTGAGGGGCGTCAATTGCGTCGGTATGGGCACCTGTCCACGGGCAATTACAACCCCAACACGGCCAGGCTTTACACCGATGTGAGCTACCTCACGGCCCAGCCCGCCTTGACCGCTGACATGGACGCGGTGTTCTCTCACCTAGCCAGCCAAAGCCGATTGCCCAAGCTCAAGCAATTGATCATGGCGCCAACGCAATTGCACAAACGCATGATCGATCTGATCGACAAAACCGGCCATGCCGCAGGCCACCCCGATGGCGCCCGCATTGTGGCGAAAATGAACACCTTGACCGACGAGCCCTTGATCCGAGCCCTGTTGGCGGCAGGCCAACGCGGCGTCAAAATTGACTTGATCGTGCGCGGCGCCTGCACCTTGCCAGCGGGGGTGCCGGGTGTATCCGAGAACATTCGGGTGCGCTCCATCATTGGTCGTTTCTTGGAGCATTCACGGGTCTTTTATTTCCGCCTGGGGCAGCAAGAGCATTTGTACCTGTCCAGCGCCGACTGGATGAACCGCAACATGCTCAGGCGCATCGAACTGGCTTGGCCGGTGACCGATCCGCCACTCAGGCAACGCTTGATTGACGAATGCTTGGTGGCTTACCAGCTGGATGACCGGGACGCCTGGGAGCTTCAAGGGAATGGGCGCTATGAAAGAATCACCCCTGTGGCCGGGCCTGGCAGAAGTGCCCAAGAGGCCTTGATGAAAAAGTTTGGCACTTTGGGGAGTCCGGGGGATGCCATCAAAGTGGTCTCTTCCAGGAGGTAACGATGGACTTGATTTTGTGGCGACATGCCGAAGCCGATGAGCCCCAGGGCGGTTGTGATGACCTGGCCCGGGTGTTGACCCCGCGCGGCGAAAAACAAGCCCAGCGCATGGCCCATTGGTTGGATCGGCAACTGCCCGAGGGTTTGCGGGTTTTGTGCAGTCCCGCCAAAAGAACAGAACAGACCGTGATGCCCCTGGGCCGCAAATACAAATTGCGGGCCGAGCTGTTGCCGGGAGGCAGCGGTGAAGATTTGTTGGAGCTGGTCCAGTGGCCTGTCCAAAAAGGCGCGGTTCTGGTGGTGGGCCACCAGCCCATGCTGGGGGCGGCGGTGGCCAAAATCCTAGGTTTGTCGCAGTCGGCGTGCGCCGTGCGCAAGGGCGCTGTTTGGTGGCTACGCCACCGTGAGCGCTTGGGTCAGGCCGAAACCGTGGTCATGGCTGTGCAGTCGCCGGAGCTGCTTTAGCGGCCCGCGGTTTGGGACTGGCCTTGGCCTTGCTGGCTTTGGGGGCCATTTCGGTGTCTTCGTTTTTGGGGCGACCGGTCTTGATGGTGGGGACTGCCTTCAAGGCCGCCAACAAGGCCTTGTCGTTCAAGCCATTCAACAAACGCAAGCCTGCCCGCAAAACTTCGCTTTTCTTGACGCTGTGACCCGCGGCTTGCGAGCGGTGCTTGATCAAGGCCAAGACTTCAAACTCGTCTTTGGGGATGGTGAAACTGTCCCGCACCAGCTTGGCCTTTTTGACTTTGACGGTGTCTTTGACGGCGCTTTTAGGCAGCGCTTTCGAGGCCGTCTTTGACACGGTTTTGGCGGCGGCTTTGGGGGTGGTTTTTGGGGGCGGTTTGTGGTGGACGGGCTCGGAATTTGACATGAGGTTCCTGCAAAATTAAATGATTTATACAGTATAAATTGTTTTAATCTTTGAAGTCCAGCAACAACTCCCAGCCTGTTTTTTGCCAGAGAGCCGTTTCTTCCCGCAGCAAATGGGCCGATTGGGGGAATTTTTGCGACCAGCTCATTGGTGCCTTGAGGAGGAATGTTTTCCCCGTTTGCCGCAGTTGAATTGGGCTCAGTTCGGGCGTGCGCCGCGCATGGCAAAGCAAAACAGCCAGGCGCAGGCACAAAAGCTGTTTGACAAAAGCCCCGTCCTCGAAATCAACTTCCAGTTTGCGCACCTTGCCACGGTGGCCCAAAATCAATTGGCCCAGGTGGTGCCACTCCGGCAGGGAAAACCCAGGGGCGTCGGTGTTGTCCAGAATATAGGCGCCATGGCGGTGGTAATCGGTGTGGGCAATTTGAAAACCGATTTCATGCAGGCTGGATACCCAGGCCAGCTTGCGTTCGGCTCGCTCGTTTCCATTGGGCTCAATTTGTTGGTGCAGCGCCATGGCCGCCTGGCAAACCCGCTCGGCCTGCGCTGCATCCACCTGAAAGCGCTCTTGCAGCGATTGCACGGTTTGGGCCCGTAAATCGGTTTGGGGCAGTTCCCGGTCGAGCAAGTCGTACACCACCCCTTGGCGCAAAGCCCCCTGGGCCACCAGCATGACATCAATGTTGAGCAAGTCAAAAATGGCACTCAGCACACTGACCCCTCCCCCTAAAACGGGGCGGCGGTCTTCCTTCATGCCATCGATGCGAACCCGGTCCACATGACCGGCCTTGATCAAACGGTCTTTCAGCCAAGCCAACCCGCTGCGACTGACCGTGCCAAACGGCTCACCCGCGGCGTGCAAAATATCGGCCACAGCGCCGACGGTGCCAGAGGAGCCATAAGCCACATCCCAGGTACTGCGGCTGTGGCTGTCCAGCGCTTCGTCCAGCACGGCTTGGGCGGCCACCTCGGCCGTCGCAAAACGCTGTTCGGTCAATTGCCCATCGGGAAAGTATTTGAGGGACCAGGCCACGCTGCCCACCCGGTAGGACGCCATGACATGGGGTTGGTAGCCTTGGCCCAGAATCATTTCTGTCGAGCGCCCACCAATGTCCACCACCAAGCGCCGTTCCGGCGAAATGGGCAACAAGCGTGAGACGCCTTGGTAGATGAGCCGGGCCTCTTCGGGGCCAGAAATGACATCAATGGGGAAGCCCAGTATCTGGTTGGCGCGTTGCAAAAAATCATCGCGATTTTTGGCTTCACGCAGGGTTTGGGTGGCCACCGCGCGCACTTGGTGTTTTTGCAGACCGGCCAGGCGCTCACCAAAGCGGGCCAGGCAATCCCAGCCCACCTGCATGGCTTCGGGGCGCAGGCGGCGTTCTTCGTCCAGGCCACTGCCTTGTCGAATGGTTTCTTTGAGGTATTCGACCCGTTGAACTTGACCGTGCACGAGACGGGCGATTTCAAGTCGATAACTGTTGGAGCCGAGATCAACCGCGGCCAAAAGGGTTCCGTTTTCCATGGGGGGAGGTCACTCAGGCAATCCAGCAGCATAGCACCCGTTAACAAAATGAACGGGGCATCTGTTCACTTTCAGAGCGTAAAATTCTTTTGTGACAGAAGAATGACGGCCATTTTGATGTGTGTCACTGATTTGTCATAGTCTCATCGTAGAGTTTGCAGGTCTTTAACCTCCATGGACCTTCTGATATGACCTCCTTGAATCGTTTTGCAGGCATCGCCTTGCTTTCACTTGGTGTGGTGACCGCAGCTTGTGCTCAACAAGAAGCGACCGGTGCGGGGGCCAGCTTTCCTGCGCCTTTGTACGCCAAATGGGCGGCTGACTACAACAAAGCCACCGGCGTGAAAATCAATTATCAATCGGTCGGTTCTGGCGCAGGCTTGAAGCAGATTGAAGCCAAAACCGTTGATTTTGGTGCTTCGGACATGCCTTTGAAAGACGAAGACTTGAAAGCAAAGGGATTGATGCAATTTCCCACCGTGATCGGTGGGGTGGTGCCTGTCATCAACATCAAGGGCATTCAACCCGGTCAGATGAAATTGACCGGTGAGGTTTTGGCCGAGATTTTCTTGGGCAAGGTGGCCCGTTGGGACGATCCTGCGATCAAGGCTTTGAACCCGACATTGCCTTTGCCGGATGCGGCCATTTCGCCAGTGCGCCGTGCCGATGGCTCGGGCACTTCCTTTATTTTTACCAATTACCTGAGCAAGGTCAGTCCTGAGTGGAAAACCAAGGTGGGTGAGGGCACGGCTGTGAATTGGCCGACCGGCGCGGGTGGTAAAGGCAATGAAGGGGTGGCCGCCTTTTTGGGCCGCTTGCCCAATTCAATTGGTTATGTCGAATATTCTTATGTGAAACAAAACAAAATGGACTACGTCCAGATGAAGAATGCAGCAGGTAAATTTGTTTCGCCTGAAGAAAATGCCTTCAAGGCCGCTGCCGCTGGCGCCGATTGGAACAAGAGCTTTTACCAAATTCTGACCAACCAAGCGGGCAATGAGGCTTGGCCCATTTCGGGTGCCACTTTCATCTTGTTCCAAAAGGTCCAAGACAAGCCGGAACAGGCCACAACTTCTTTGAAGTTCTTTAACTGGGCCTTGACCAATGGCGATCAAACCGCCAGGGCTTTGGATTATGTGCCCATGCCCGACAGCGTGAAAGCCCACATCGTGAAATCCTGGGCGGACATCAAGGACGCGGCCGGTAAGCCTGTGGCTTACAAATAAAAGCCTGGTCTTGAGTCACCATGTCTTCTGTCCTTCCTGTTGACGAGAACTCGGACGCTGTCCGAGCGAAAACCATGCCCCCTCAGAATCAGTCGCAGCGCCACCAACCTTGGATTTCCGGGGTCTTGGCCGACCGTATTTTCGGCTTCTTTGCCAAGGGGGCTGCTTACCTGACCCTGGGTTTGCTGGTGGGCATTTTGTTGTCCCTGGTGGTGGGGGCTTGGCCGGCCATTGAAAAATACGGACTGAGCTTTTTGTGGCGCAGTCAATGGGATCCGGTTCAGGAAGAGTTTGGTGGCTTGGTGATGATTTATGGCACCCTGGCCACGTCGATCATCGCGCTCTTGATCGCCGTGCCCGTCAGCTTCGGCATTGCGCTGTTTTTGACGGAGTTGTCGCCCGCGTGGCTGAAGCGGCCTTTGGGCACGGCCATTGAGTTGCTGGCCGCCGTGCCTTCGATTGTTTATGGCATGTGGGGCCTGATGGTCTTTGGTCCCCTCCTGGCCGAATACGTGCAAACGCCCCTGCAGTCCTTGCTGGGCGGCGTGCCTTACCTGGGGGCTTTGGTTTCGGGGCCCCCCGTCGGGATTGGCATTTTGTCGGCCGGCATTATTTTGGCCATCATGGTGATTCCTTTCATCGCCTCGGTCATGCGCGATGTCTTTGAAGTGGTGCCGCCCATGCTCAAAGAGTCGGCCTATGGCCTGGGAGCGACCACTTGGGAGGTGGTCTCCACCATTGTCTTGCCTTTCACCAAAACAGGGGTGTTGGGCGCCGTGATGTTGGGCCTGGGGCGTGCCTTGGGTGAAGCCATGGCCGTGACCTTTGTCATCGGCAACATGAACCAATTGACCTCCTTGTCGGTGTTTGAGGCGGCCAACAGCATCACCTCGGCTTTGGCCAATGAATTTGCCGAGGCCGGTGCCGGTTTGCACCAGGCCTCCCTGATTTACCTGGGCCTGGTGTTGTTCTTCATCACCTTTGTGGTGTTGGCTTTTTCCAAACTGTTGTTATTGCGTTTGAAAAAATCTGAAGGGGCCAAGTCATGAACGCAGGTTCTGTTTCAAAGACGACGACGGACGCCCAACGCCAGGCGCGCTACAACAGCCGCAAGCGCGTCAACACCCTGGCCCTGATCCTGGCCCAAGCGGCGATGGCCTTCGGGGTGTTCTGGTTGATCTGGATTTTGTTGGAAACCGTGCGTTTGGGTTTGGGCGGCATGAGCCTGGCCTTGTTCACCCAAATGACACCTGCGCCCAATGAAGTGGGGGGCTTGGCCAATGCCATCTGGGGTTCCGTGGTGATGGTGGTCTTGGCCACCGCCATTGGCACGCCGATTGGGGTCATGGCCGGTATTTATCTGGCGGAGTACGAGCCCCGCGGTTGGTTGGCCGAGACCACCCGCTTTGTGAACGACATCCTGTTGTCGGCCCCCAGCATTGTGATTGGCTTGTTCATTTACGCTTTGGTGGTGGCCAGGCTGAAAAGCTTTTCGGGCATGGCGGGCGTGTTGGCCCTGGCCCTGATCGTCATTCCCGTGGTGATTCGGACCACCGAAAACATGCTGGCTTTGGTGCCCGCAGGCTTGCGTGAGGCCTCGTATGCTTTGGGGACGCCCAAGTGGAAAGTCATCACCCTGATCACCTTGCGTTCGGCCCGTGCGGGCGTCTTGACCGGCATTTTGCTGGCCGTGGCCCGCATTTCCGGTGAAACCGCCCCCTTGTTGTTCACGGCCCTGAGCAATCAGTTCTGGAACTCTGACCTGAGCAAGCCCATGGCCAGTTTGCCAGTCACCATTTTTAAATTTGCCATGAGCCCGTATGAAAACTGGCAAGAATTGGCTTGGGCTGGGGTCTTCTTGATCACCATGGCCGTCTTGGGGCTGAATATTTTGGCCCGCGTGCTGACCCGTCAAAAGTAATCTGAGGAAATCACATGGTTGAAACCGCAAATGCCCCATCCGCTTCCAAAATTTCGGTGCGAAACCTGAATTTTTACTATGGCAAGTACCACGCCCTGAAGGGCATCAACATGGAAATCCCCGCCGGCAAGGTGACGGCCTTCATCGGCCCCTCGGGCTGTGGCAAATCCACCTTGCTGCGCACCTTTAACCGCATGTATGGCCTGTACCCCGAGCAACGGGCGGAGGGCGAAATCATTCTGGATGGCGAAAACCTGTTGACCACCAAGAAAGACGTGGCGCTGATTCGTGCC
>CAIUTG010000209.1 GCA_903902035.1 uncultured Curvibacter sp.
GCCGCCGATGCCTTGGGCTTGAAACTGCGGCCAGCGTTGTCGCACGCCGTCGAGCAAAAGCCCGGCCAGCAAGTCGCCTGAGGCTTCGCCAGCCACCAAACCCAGGCGCGGTGCAGCGGGCGGGGTCGGGTTGATGTCAGCGGACGATGCCACGGTCGGCCTGAGCCAAGAAGTCCAACATCATCTGCACATCGGCTTGGGCCAGGGGATCGGTGGCAGAGGCCAGCAGACCTTGAATGCGTTCAACCGCCTGCGCCAAGGTCAGGCCTTCGCGGTACAGGCTGCGATGGATTTGTTTGACTTGCGCAATCCGCTCGGCAGAAAAACCGCGCCGGCGCAGGCCCTCGGCATTGAAGCCGTGGGCTTTCAGGGGGTTCCCAGACACCGTCATATACGGTGGCACATCTTGCGAGACATGGCTTTGAAAGCCCACCATCGCGTGGTCGCCCACCTTGCAGAACTGGTGCACACCGGTCAAACCGCCCAGAATCACCCAGTCCCCCAGGGTCACATGCCCGGCCAAAGTGGCGTTGTTGGCCAAAATGACCTGGTTGCCCACCTGACAATCGTGGGCAATGTGCACATAGGCCATGATCCAGTTGTCGTCACCGATGCGGGTCACGCCCCCATCCTGAACCGTGCCGGTGTTCAGGGTGCAAAACTCACGAATGGTGTTGCGGTGACCGATTTCCAGGCGGGTGGGTTCGCCCTGGTATTTTTTGTCTTGGGGGGCCGCCCCAATCGAGCCGAATTGAAAGAAGACATTGTCCTCACCAATGGTGGTGACGCCCTCGATCACGCAATGCGGTCCGACCCGCGTTCCGGCCCCAATTTTCACTTGGGGGCCAATCACAGCATAGGGGCCGACTTCCACCGAATCGGCCAGTTGGGCCGCCGGATCAATCAGGGCCGTGGGATGAATGCGGGCCACCGTGGCTTCTCCGCTCAAGCGATGGTGCGCATGGTGCACATCAACTCGGCCTCGCAAGCAATTTCCCCATCCACCCGCGCCAGGGCCTTGTATTTGTAAATGCCAGCACGGGCGCGGTCGAGTGCCACCTCCATGATGAGCTGGTCACCCGGCTCTACCGGCCGTTTGAAGCGGGCCGAATCAATGCCTGCAAAGTAATAAATGGTGTTGTCCGAAGGCGAGGCGTCCAAAGTGGCAAAACTCAGCAGCGCGGCCGACTGCGCCAAGGCCTCCAACATCAAGACCCCCGGCATGACCGGGCGATGCGGAAAGTGCCCCGTGAAAAAGGGCTCGTTGATGGTCACGTTTTTCAGGGTTTTGATGGTTTTGCCATTTTCAATCTCCAACACCCGATCCACCAACAGGAAAGGAAAGCGGTGGGGCAGTTGTTTGAGAATGTGGTGAATGTCTAGCATGAAAGGCTCACAAATGAAAAAATAAACACATCAAGCCCCTTTGGCTTGGGCTTCCAGCGCTTTGATGCGGTCGCGCAAACTGGCGAGTTGGCGCAAAGTTGCGGCATTCTTCTCCCAGGCATGGTGCTCGTCCATGGGGAAAGCGCCCGAGTACCGGCCCGGTTTGAGGATGGAGCGTGAGACCATGGTGCGGGCCGAAATGTGCACCCCATCCACGAGGGTCAGGTGTCCCACAAATCCGGCCTGTCCGCCCACCGTGCAATTGGCCCCGATGATGGTGCTGCCCGCCATGCCCACACAACCCGCAATCGCGGTGTTGCGGCCAATGCGGCAGTTGTGGGCAATTTGAATCAGGTTGTCCAGTTTGACACCGTCCTCAATCACCGTGTCGTCCAGCGCGCCACGGTCAATGCAGGTGTTGGCACCAATGTCCACCTCATTGCCAATCCGAACGATCCCCAGCTGCTCAATTTTGACCCACCCCTCCGGGGAGGGCGCAAAGCCAAAGCCATCGGCACCGATCACCACCCCGGCATGCAGAATGCAACGCTCACCAATGACACAGCCATGGGCCACCGTGACTCGGGACACCAGCCTGGTGTGCGCCCCGATCACCGCACCGGCCTCGACCACACACAAAGGGCCGATCTGGGCGCTGGGGTGAACTTGGGCACTCGGTGCGACCACCGCACTGGGGTGGATGCGCGGCTCCGGCATCTGGTCTGAGTCTTCAAGTTTTCGTTGCACCCACCACTGGGTCAGACGGGCGTAATAAAGATAAGGGTTGTCCACCACCAGGCAATCGCCTCGGGCCTGGGCGGCAGCCAGGAAGTCTGGCGCCACGATCACGCAGGCCGCCCGGGAGGTGGCCAGTTGAGCCTGCCATTTGGCCTGGCTTAAAAAACTGAGGTCATGGTCACTGGCCGACTGCAAGGAGGCCAGTCCGGTCACACGGCGTCGAGGGTCCCCGTGGAGCTCGCCCCCCAGGGCTGCCACCACCTCGCCCAACTCAACGCCCTGCCACACTTACCGACTCACTTGCTCGAATTGGCGGGGGCCGCTGCGCCATTCGCCGCAGTCGCGGCGTTCAGCGCTTTGATCACTTTGTCGGTGATGTCAAATTTGGGGTTGATGTAAATGGCCTCTTGCAAAATGACATCGTATTTTTCGGTTTCGGCCACTTGACGCACCACCTTGTTGGCCCGGTCAATCACCTGCTGCAGCTCTTCATTCTTGCGGGCGTTCAGGTCTTCTTGGAATTCACGGGTTCGGCGCTGAAACTCGCGGTCTTGCTCGACCAATGACTTTTGACGGGTGGCGCGCTGGGTGTCTGACAGCGTGGGCGCTTCCCGCTCGAATTTATCGGAAGCGGTCTTCAAGGCATTGCGCATGTCGAGCAGGTCTTTTTCACGCTTGGAAAACTCTTGCTCCAACTTGACTTGGGCCGCTTTGGCCATGTTGGCCTCACGGAAAATGCGATCGGTGTTGACAAAGCCAGCGCGAAAATCATCCGCTTGGGCCGTCATGGCCAAGGCCGACAGACCCAACAACGAGGCGGTGACAAGGTGACGGAAAAGGGGTTTCATTAGAAGGAAGTTCCGATTTGAAATTGGAGACGTTGGATTCTATCGCCAGGCAGCTTGTGCAGGGGGTCGGCAATGGCAAAGCGCAATGGCCCCATGGGCGAGACCCAGCTCAAACCAAAACCCACCGAAGTCCGCATTTCACGCAGCTGAATGGGTTGATCGTCCCCCCACACATCGCCCGCATCGCCGAAGGCGTACAAACGCAAGGTTTTGTCATTGCCAGCGCCGGGGAATGGGAACATGAATTCGGCATTCAAATTGATTTTCTTGGTCCCGCCCGTGATGGCGCCAGTGATGTCTCGTGGCCCAAAGCTGCCCTGCTCAAAGCCACGCACCGAGCCCAACCCCCCCCCATAGAAGGTTTTGAAAATCGGATAAATGTCCCCAGCCAATGCATGACCATAGCCCATTTCACCGTTCAAGGCCAAGGTGTATTGCTTGCTCAGCGCAAAGTAGTTTTGCAATTGGTAATCGACGCGAACATAACGGGCGTCTTCCAGCAAGCCCAAGTCTGAGTTCAAGCGCTGGTACATGCCGCTGTTGGGCACCAGGGCACTGTCCCGACTGTCGCGCGCCCAGCCCAAGGTAAAGGGCAGGCCCAGACTGGATTCACCGTATTTATTGGCATACAACAAATAACTGGCGGGGGTGTTGGTGCCGGAGTGAATCGTGTAGTCCTCGGCGCTGGCACCGACAAAGACCCGATCGGTTTCACTGAAAGGCACCCCAAAACGCAGACCGGCGCCCATGGTGGTCAGGTTGTAGTTACCGCCTTGGTAGGCGTAGGGGCGTTGTTCGCGTTGGTAAAGGTCAATCGTGCGCGAGACGCCGTTGGTGGTGAAGTAAGGATCGGTGCTGTTGACCACAATCACCCGGTTGTATCGGCTGGTGTTGATTTGGAAGCCCAGGTAGTTGCCCGATCCAAAAATATTGTCGTTCTTGATCGAGAAAGACAAAGACAATTTATCGGCCGATGAAAACCCCGCCCCCAACTGAATGCTGCCAGCGGGTTTTTCGGTCACCGTGATCAACAGATCGACCTGATCAGGCGCCCCCGGGACTTCCTGGGTTTCGACATTGGTGTCTTTGAAATAACCCAAGCGATCCACCCGCTCTTTGGACAGTTTGATCCGCTCAGCGTCATACCAAGAGGACTCGAACTGACGAAATTCACGCCGCACCACCTCGTCCCGTGAGCGGGTATTGCCCGCCACCGCGATGCGACGCACATAGGCACGCCGACCCGGGTCACCGTGCAAGACAAACACCACCCGATCGGTGCGGCGGTCAATTTCAGGGCGCACATCAATGCGGGCAAAGGCATAGCCAAAATTGCCGTAGTAGTCGGTGAAGGCCTTGGTGGTTTTGGCCACCAGATCGGCGTTGTAGGGTTCGCCCACTTTGATAGCGACAAAGCCCTTGAATTCTTCTTCTTTGTTCAAGTAGTTGCCGTCTAACTTGACCTCGGAGACCACAAAGCGATCCCCTTCGGTGATGTTGACCGTGATGTCGATGTCTTGCTTGTCGGGTGAAATCGCCACTTGGGTGGAGTCGATGCGAAACTCCAGATAGCCCCGAGAGAGGTAGAAAGAACGCAGTGTTTCCAAGTCTGCATTGAGTTTGGTGCGCGCGTAGCGGTCCGATTTGGTGTACCAGCTCAGCCAGTTGCCCACGTCCAGATCGAACAAACCGGTCAGGGTGCTTTCACTGAAGTTCTTCTCGCCGATCACCCGGATGGACTTGATGCGCGCGGGTTCACCTTCGGTGACGGTCAGGGTCAAGTTCACCCGGTTGCGGTCCATCGGGGTGACGGTGGTGACCACTTGGGCCGCATAGTGGCTGCGACCAATGTATTGGCGCTTGAGTTCTTGTTCGGCCCGCTCGGCCAGGGATTTGTCGAAAGGCCGGCCTTCCGCCAACCCAACATCTTTCATGGACTTCTTCAAGGTGTCTTTGTCGAACTCCTTGATGCCTGAAAAATCAATGCTCGCAATGGTGGGCCGCTCCGAGACTTGAACCACCAAGGCCCCATCATTGGTTTCCAGATGCACATCTTTGAACAAGCCCAAGGCAAACAAGGCCCGAATGGCGGCGGTGCCCTTGTCATCCGTGTAGGTGTCGCCCACGGCGAACGGCAGGGTGGCAAACACCGTTCCTGGCTCCACCCGCTGCAAACCCTCGACGCGAATGTCGCGCAGGGTGAAGGGCTGGACCGCCCAAGCCATCTGGGCTGCCATCAACCAGCCCACAAAAACGGCCAAAAAGCCAGTGCGAGCGCGGAGGCAGGAACGATAAAAGAGAGTATTCATGGAGGTGCGTTGGCCGCTGCGCAACAGGCAATAAAGTTGAAGCTCAGAATTGACAGGAATCAGCCAACCCAAGCGGGAATAATACAACAGGCGCAGGCCCAAAAATCCAAGCCACTTAAGCCGCCCAGGCGGCCACCTGTCTGGCTGCGAATGCCCGGACCTCGGCATCCAACGCCAGCAAGTCACCCAAGTCACCGGGCGACTTGGGCAGGACCCCTGCCAAACAGGCCAGATTCACGGCATGAATCTGGTCAAAACGAATGCGTCGATTCAAAAAAGCGTCCACCGCCACTTCATTGGCGGCGTTCAAAACCACGGCCGTGCCTGTGGGGGCGGCCAGGGCTTGCCAAGCCAAGGGCAGGCCCGGGAAACGCCGGGGATCGGGCGCCTCAAAACCCATGGGGGGTAGCGCCGTGAAGTCCAAGTGGCTGGCCCCGCTTTCGATCCGCTCCGGCCAAGCCAGGCCATAGGCGATGGGGGCCCGCATGTCAGGCACCCCCATTTGCGCCACCACCGAAGTGTCGTGGTACTGCACCATGGAATGGACAATGCTCTGCGGGTGGATCAGCACTTCAATTTGCTCTGGCGGCAGACCAAACAGGTAACGCGCCTCAATGACTTCGAGGGCCTTGTTCATCATGGTGGCCGAGTCCACCGAAATTTTCCGACCCATCACCCAATTCGGGTGCGCGCAGGCCTGTTCGGGCGTCACGTCCTTCAAGGTCGCTGGATCGCGCTGGCGAAAGGGCCCCCCCGATGCCGTCAGGATGAGTTTGCGCACGCGCCGCGACCAGGTGCTGGCATCCTCGGGCAAGGACTGGAAAATGGCCGAATGCTCAGAGTCAATCGGCAACAAAGTCGCCCCGCCCTGGCGCACCGCAGACAAAAACACCTCGCCGCCGACCACCAAGGCTTCTTTGTTGGCCAACAACAAGCGTTTGCCCGCGCGGGCCGCGGCCAGACAGGAGGACAGACCCGCAGCCCCCACAATCCCGGCCATGACCACATCCACCTCGGGATGTGCGGCCAACTCGTCCAAGGCCACGGCACCTGACAACACTTGGGTGCGCAAGCCCTGGGCTTGGATTTTTTCGGCCAGCAAGCGCGCATGGGGTTCACTCACCATCACGGCATAGCGGGGCCGGTGTTGCAGGCATTGCGCCCACAGCAAATCGACCTGGGTATGGGCGCTGAGTGCAAACACCTCGATGCGCTCGGGGTGACGCGCCGCCACGTCCAGGGTGCTTTGACCAATCGAACCGGTCGAGCCCAGGACCAACAGGTTTTGTTTTTTCAAAGGGCCTCCCACTGCCGCTCAGGCCGCTGCCGACAAGGCGGAGGACACAGGCGTCAACCAGGCCGTCAACATCAGCGCCAAGGGCAAAACCGGCAAGAGGGCATCAATGCGGTCCAAGACGCCGCCATGTCCCGGCAACAAGCCGCTGCTGTCTTTCACCCCCACCGCCCGTTTGATCAAGGACTCCACCAAGTCGCCAGCCACACTCATGGCGCCCAAAAACAGCACCGCCAACCAAGCAAAAGGCCAACCCGCCTGGGCCAGGCGGGCATACAGCGAGTTGGCTGACGACCCTGCCGTCA
>CAIUTG010000210.1 GCA_903902035.1 uncultured Curvibacter sp.
AGTGTCCAGCGAGTCAGCGCCCAGGTCGGCCACAAAAGCCTTCTCGGGGGTCACTTGGGCTTCTTCAACGCCGAGTTGTTCTGCAATGATTTTTTTGACACGTGCTTCGATATCGCTCATAAGTCCCTCTGAGGGTTGTAAAAAGAAAGGTGATTTTAGCCAAATTGAGGCCAGTGCCCCAAAAAAAGACTAGGCCATGAACATGCCGCCATTGACATGCAGCTCTTGTCCCGTGACATAAGCCGCCTCAGCGGAAGCCAAATAGGCCACGGCATGGGCAATATCAGACGCCTGGCCCAGGTGGCCCAAAGGAATTTGAGCCAGCAGGGCTTTTTGCTGATCGGCGGACAGGCTGGCCGTCATGTCGGTTTCAATGAAGCCCGGGGCCACGCAGTTGACGGTGATGTGGCGGCTGCCCAATTCACGCGCCAAAGCGCGGGTCATGCCCGCAACGCCCGCCTTGGCTGCAGCGTAATTGGCCTGACCGGGGTTGCCCGAAGCGCCGACCACGCTGGTGATGCTGATGATGCGGCCAAAGCGCTGTTTCATCATCGGACGCATGACGGCCCTGCTCATGCGGAAAACCGCTTTCAAATTGGTGTCGAGCACCGCGTCCCAATCGGCGTCTTTGAGCCGCATGGCGAGCATGTCGCGGGTGATGCCGGCGTTGTTCACCAGAATTTGCAAGGCGCCCAGCTCTTGAGTGATCGCCTCAACCAAGGCCTCGCCCGCTGCGGCATCATTGACATCCAGTTTGGCGCCCCGGCAGCCCGGGTAAGCAGACAAGGCCTCGCTGATGCGGGCCGCCCCTTCTTCGGTGGTGGCTGTGCCCACCACGCGCGCGCCCTGCGCTGCCAGAGTGAGCGCAATGGCGGCGCCGATGCCACGCGAGGCTCCCGTGACCAGGGCCACCTGGCCATTGAATCTGCCGCCGACTTGAGTGGGAGTGGATGAAGTCATGGAATCTGCCCTGTTTTTATTTTAAAAGTTCGTGCAACTCGGCCAGGCTGGCGGGGTCTTGCACACAGCCACTGAGCAACTCGGGCTCGATGCGCTTGGCCATGCCCGCCAAGACCTTGCCAGGACCACACTCGATGATGGCTTGCGCCCCACGGGCTTTGAGGGCCTGCACGCACTCCACCCAGCGCACGGGTTGGTAAGCCTGGCGGTACAAGGCGTCACGCAAGCGCGTCGGGTCTGTCTCCACCGCCACATCCACATTGTTGACGACCGGAATTTGCGGTGCCAGCAGCTGCACGCTTTGCAGGCGCTCGCGCAGCGCCTCGGCCGCAGGCCGCATCAAACTGGAATGGAAAGGTGCCGACACGGGCAAGGGCAAAGCCCGCTTGGCCCCCAGGGCCTTCAGATGCTCGCAGGCTTTGGCCACACCGGCGGCGGTGCCCGCAATCACGGTTTGGGCCGTGTCGTTGAAGTTGACGGCTTCGGCCACCTCGTGGCTGCCCTGCGATTCAAAGCCTTGGGTCACTTCCAGACAGCCTTGCACCACTTGTGCGGAAGGCAAGCCCAAAATGGCCGCCATCGCGCCGACGCCGACGGGCACGGCCTCTTGCATGGCCGCCGCGCGAAAGCGCACCAATGGCACGGCCTGGCTCAAACTCAGGACACCGGAGGCAACCAAGGCCGAATACTCGCCCAGTGAATGTCCGGCCACCGCCATCGGTTTCAAGCCCGTCTCGGCCAGCCAGATTCGGTAAGCCGCGATGGCCGACACCAGCATCACCGGCTGGGTGTTGGTGGTCAATGCCAGCGCCTCTTTGGGACCTTCTTGGATGAGCAGACCCAGGTCTTCGCCCAAAGCGTCCGAGGCTTCTTGCAAGGTGTCGCGCAAGAGGGGGTGGTCTCCCCAAGCGGCCAACATGCCCACCGACTGCGAACCCTGACCCGGAAAAACAAATGCAAAAGTCGTCATCTCAAAATTCTCAATACCGCACCAAAACAGAACCCCAGGTAAAGCCACCGCCCACCCCTTCAAGGAGCAAGTGCTGACCCCGCTGGATTTGGCCCGCTCGAACCGCCTGATCCAAAGCCAGGGGAATCGATGCCGCCGAGGTGTTGCCATGCTGGTCTACCGTGACCACCACCCGGTCCAGCGGGAGTTTTAATTTTTTGGCCGTGCTTTGCATGATGCGAATGTTGGCCTGGTGGGGAATCAACCAATCCAGATCGGCCTCGGTTTTACCCGCCTTGGCCAGCACGGCGCGCGCGGTGTCTTCCAACACGCCCACCGCCAGTTTGAAGACCGCCTGGCCGTCCATTTTCAACAAAGGGTCGCCCGTGATCTGCCCCCCCGACACATGACCGGGCACACACAAAATGCCCACATGTTTGCCATCGGCATGGAAGTCGGTTGCCAAGATGCCCGGCTCTTCGGAGGCCTCCAGCACCACGGCGCCCGCACCATCCCCAAACAAAACGCAGGTGGTGCGGTCCTTGAAGTCCAGCAGACGCGAAAAGATTTCCGAGCCCACCACCAAGGCGCGTCTCACCGCACCACTTTGGATCATGGCATTAGCCACCGTGGTCGCATAAATAAAGCCGCTGCAAACCGCTTGAATATCAAACGCCGCCGAGCCGGAGGTGCCGAGCTTGTTTTGCAAAATACAGGCGGTCGAGGGAAACACCATGTCGGGCGTCGAGGTGGCCACGATGATCAAATCAAGGTCATTGGCCGTCAAACCCGCCGCCGCCAGGGCTTGGCGCGCAGCCTGCAACGCCAGGTCGCTGGCCATCTGATCCGGCGCAGCAAAATGGCGCGCCTGGATGCCGGTGCGCTCCACAATCCATTCGTCCGAGGATTCAACGCCCTGGGTCGCCAATTCGGCCACCAAATCAGCGTTGCTCAAACGGCGCTGAGGGAGGTAGCTGCCAGTGCCCGCAATTCGAGAATAAATCGTCATGTAGCTGGTGAGGCCGACTCGGTCGCGCCGACTTCGCTTTGAGCGGCCGCCAACAAGGGCGCTGCGTGGGCGATGCGTTCTTTGACCTGGTCAAGCAAGTTGTGACTGGCGGCATCATACGCCCGGTTCAAGGCTTGTTCGAAGGCAAATGCATCGGCCGAACCATGACTTTTGAAGACCAAGCCATTCAAGCCCAAAAACGCCGCGCCGTTGTAACGACGGTGGTCCACCCGCTTTTTAAAGGAAGATAGAACAGGATAAGCAATGATGGCCGCTATTTTCGTGAAAATGTTGCGCGAAAACTCTTGCTTGAGGAATTGACCAATCATGCCGGCCACCCCCTCACTGGCCTTGAGCGCCACATTGCCGACAAAGCCATCACACACCACGATGTCGGTCGTGCCCTTGAAAATATCGTTGCCTTCAACATTGCCAACGAAATTCAGATCACCCGTTTCAGCGGCTCGCGCCAGCAATTCACCGGCTTTTTTAATGACTTCGCTGCCTTTGATGATTTCCGAGCCAATGTTGAGCAAACCCACCGTGGGCTGACCGCGCCCTTTGAGCACGGCATCCAAAGCAGAGCCCAGGACCGCAAATTGCAGCAAATGCAAGGCGGTGCAATCCACATTGGCCCCCAAGTCCAGCACGGTGGTGGCACCGCCTGCGTTGTTGGGCATGGGGTAAGCAATCGCCGGTCGATCAATGCCTGGCAAGGTTTTCAGCAAATAACGGGCAATCGCCATCAAGGCCCCGGTGTTACCGGCCGATACCACCGCCTGCGCCTGCCCTTCTTTGACCTGGGCAATCGCCACCCGCATGGAGGAATCCTTTTTGCGGCGCAAAGCGATTTCGACCGGGTCGTCCATATCGACCACCTCACTGCAGGTCAGGACCTGACTGCGTGGGTGCGACCAGTTTGAGAGGGCCTGCGGCAAGCCGACCATGATCAAACGGGCTTGTGGGTGGGACGCCAGAAATTGGCGGCAGGCCACCAAAGTCACTTGGGGGCCATGGTCGCCCCCCATGCAATCAACAGCAATGGTGATCATGAGGACAATGTTTGGGCGAAAAAAGAAAAGCCCGCGCTACGTTTGGGTAGCATCGGGCTTGTGAGACAGCAGCTGAGTTAAGCTTCTGACTTGTTTTTCAACACCTGACGACCGCGATAAAAGCCGTTGGGGCTGATGTGGTGGCGCAAGTGGGTTTCACCGGTAGTGGGCTCAACAGCAATACCCGGAACGTTCAGGGCATTGTGCGAACGATGCATACCGCGCTTGGAAGGCGATTTTTTATTTTGCTGAACAGCCATGGCAGGCTCCTAAAAATTTGTGCGAAGCCAAAGAGTATAACCCAAGTCGACGAAAACACCAACTTTCATTCATTTCCCTTTTTTGCATCGCGCTTCAGCAAGGCCAAGGCAGCAAAGGGGTTGGGTTTTTCGGCTTCGGACTGGATGAAATCATCGTCGACCACCGAAAACGGCACGGCCACCGGGCAAGTGTCGTGCTTGGGCACGACGGGCAACGCCATCAGCAACTCGTCTTCCACCAAGGCTTGCAAGTCAAAGTCACGCTGCCAGACCAGCACATCTTCTTCACTCACCTCGTCTTCGATTTCAGCCGTTGCCTCTTCGGCAACGAAGCGGTAATCGCGCTCGAACGACAAATCCAAGGTCATCGGACCCAGACAGCGCTCACAGCGCAAAGTGGGCGCGGCCTGCACCGTCAGGCGCAGCCAAGTTTGAGGAACGCCCCCAACCACGGGGCGCAACGCCGCCTGAGCTTGCCAGCGCACCGCAAGGGGGGCGGCCAGCGCGGCCACCGAATCCGTCTCAGGCCACAACAAATCAGCCAAACGCTCGAATTCAACCAAGGGGGCCTCGCCCACCACCGTCTGCACCGGAGCGGACTGGGCCAAAACGCGGGGATCAATGTAGCGAACAGATGACATGCCGGGCAGTGTAAAAGAAAGCCAAGCCGCAGCAGAACAAATTTCGTAAGAAAATCCGACCATGACCCCTAGCTCCCCGCACCCAGCCCACCCGCACCGCCCCCTGATCCTGGGCTCCACCTCCCGCTACCGACACGAGCTTTTGAGCCGACTCCGATGGCCCTTCGAAGTGGTGGCCCCGGAGGTCGATGAGACCCCCTTGGCAGGCGAGGTCCCCAAAGATTTGGCCACTCGACTGGCGCTGGCCAAAGCCCGTGCCGTGGCGGTCCAATTCCCACAGGCCCTGGTGATTGGTTCCGACCAAGTGGCGGACTTGCGTGGCCAGCCTTTGGGCAAACCGGGCACGCATGAACGCGCCCGCGCCCAATTGCGCCAAATGAGCGGCCAAACCGTGGTCTTTCAAACTGCGCTGGCGGTGGTTTGCCAGGCCAGCGGTTTTGAGCAAGTGGACCTGGCCCCCGTCCAAGTGCAGTTTCGTGATTTGAGCGATGCCGAAATAGAGCACTACCTGCTGACCGAGCAGCCCTATGACTGCGCTGGCAGCGCCAAAAGCGAAGGCCTGGGCATTGCCCTGCTGGAGCGCATTGACAACGATGACCCCACGGCCCTGATTGGCCTGCCTCTGATCCGCACCTGCCGCCTGTTGCGCGCCGCCGGCCTGCCCTTGCTCAGCGCCCCATGAAAACAGGTCGACTTTTTTTGGTGCCCGCGCCGCTGGACTTTGGCTGCACTCAGCAAGCCCCGTTGACCGATGTCATGCCCGACCTGACCCTGCGCCAAGCGTCCGCACTGCAACACTGGGTTTGTGAAAACGCCAAAACCACCCGGGCTTATCTCAAACGGGTGCAGGCCCATTACCCCTTGCCCTGTGCGCTGCCAGACATGCACATCACCGAGCTGCCGCGTGAGGCGCATAAAAAGGGCGACCACATCGGGGCCAGTTCGTTTGACGCCAAGCCCTTGTTGAGCGCCGCCCTGGCGGGTCACGACATGGGGCTGGTCAGCGAAGCCGGTATGCCGGCCGTGGCCGACCCGGGCTCCTCGGTGGTGCGGGCGGCCCATGAACTGGGCGTGCCGGTGCTGCCTTTGGTGGGGCCCGTTTCCTTGTTGCTGGCCTTGGCCGCCAGTGGCTTGAATGGGCAAAACTTTGCCTTTGTGGGCTACCTGCCGCAAGACCCGGCGGAACGCAAAAAACGCTTGCAGACCTTGGAACAGCTGGCCCAAAAAACGGGGCAAACCCAGCTCTTCATTGAAACGCCGTTTCGCAATGCCGCCCTGTGGCGCGGCCTGCTGGAGAGCCTGCAGCCCAGCACCCGCTTGGCCGTGAGCTACGGCATCAGCCTGCCGGAGGGCGGGCACTTCAGCCAGACCGTGAAGGCTTGGCGACAACGTCACCCCACCGCCTGGACTTGATAGCGGCCAGGCAGCGAGCGTCCCCGGTTGTGCCGAGCCGGTTGGCCTGGG
>CAIUTG010000211.1 GCA_903902035.1 uncultured Curvibacter sp.
GAGGTAAAACCAAGCTTGATTAGACGCCCAACCCAGCACCGCAAACCCCAGGCCACTGATGGCAAACAGGGTGACGATGCGTTTGAGGATGTGTTTGTGCTTGAAATGCCCCAGTTCGTGGGCCAGCACGGCGTCGACTTCGTCGGGCGACAATTTGGCCAGCAGGGTGTCAAAAAACACCACCCGTTTGGCATGGCCAAAGCCGGTGAAATAGGCGTTGGCGTGGCCGCTGCGGCGACTGCCGTCCATCACAAAAAAACCCTTGGCAGAGAAACCACAGCGGGCCATGAGCGCATTCACCCGCTGCACCAACTCGGGGTTGTCCAAGGGTTTGAATTGGTTGAACAGGGGGGCGATCCAAGTGGGGTAAATGACCAGCATCAGCAGGTTGAAGCCCATCCAGGCGACCCAAGCCCAGAGCCACCATTGGGCCCCCAAGCTGCCCATCAGCCAGAGCATCAAAGCCGCCAAAGGCAGGCCCACCACGGCCCCCAGCACACTGGATTTCAATAAATCACTGAGCCACAATTTCAAGCTCATCTTGTTGAAGCCAAATCGCTCTTCAATGACAAAGGTCTGGTACAGGCCAAAGGGCAAATCAACCAGGCCACCGATCAGGGTGAAGGCCAGCAAAAGCAGCAGCTGTTGGGCCATGGGGTGCTCTGCCACGGGCAAGAGCTGGTCGAGGCCCTGGTTCAAGGCGTTGAGTCCTCCCAGCAGGGTCCAAGCCACCAAGACCACGGCGTTGAAAACCATGGCAAAAATACCGAAACGGGTTTTGCTCAGGGTGTAATCAGCGGCTTTTTGGTGAGACGCCAGACTCACGACCGACTGGAAGTCGGCGGGCACCTGCGCCCGGTGCGCGCTCACATGTCGAATCTGACGCAGGCTCAACCAAATTCGCAAGCCCACGCTCACCAGCAAGGCGGCGGCAAACAGGGCGCTGAACAACAGGGGGGCATTCATAGATTCTTGCACCAAGCAGCTCCTCAAAAAACAAAGATGGGATTCTCGCAGCAAAGACCCCGTTTAGGGCAATCACCTTCGGCGACAATCAGGTCATGAGTGACTTACTGCCCCCCCCAGAGGCCGCCAACTTGGCCCATGCCCCCACCCCCGCGCTGCCGACTTTGGCCAAATCCGACCTGAACCTGGTTTGGCTGGATTGTGAAATGACCGGGCTGGACCCCGAGCGTGAGCGTTTGATTGAGATTGCCGTGGTGGTCACGGGGCCGCATTTGACGCCCCGCATCGAAGGTCCGGTTTTGGTGATTCACCAGGCCGATGAGATTTTGAACAAAATGGATGCGTGGAACAAAGGCACCCACGGTCGCAGTGGTTTGATTGACAAGGTCAAGGCCTCGACCGTGACCGAGGCCCAGGCCGAGCAGACCTTGATTGCGTTTTTGTCCCAATACGTGCCCAAAGGCACCAGCCCCCTGTGCGGCAACACCATTGGTCAAGATCGGCGCTTTCTGGTCAAGTACATGCCCAAATTAGAGGCCTTCTTTCATTACCGCAATCTGGACGTGAGCACACTCAAAGAACTCTCCAAACGTTGGAAGCCCGAGGTCTACAGCGCCTTCAAAAAAGCCCAGAAACACACGGCCCTGGCCGATGTGCATGAATCCATCGATGAAATGGCACACTACCGCGAGCATTTTCTGAAACTGTAATTGCGGCGATTGCAAGAAAAGTCCTTGCGGGAAAACCCGAAGTCCTTTACAATACATTTTGGTACTCTTTCTAAGAGTGCCTTTATTGCATCTCCCTTCATGCTCGGGTTCATTTAAAGAAACCCA
>CAIUTG010000212.1 GCA_903902035.1 uncultured Curvibacter sp.
CCAATGCCGCTTTATTTTAATAAAAAGCACGACCGTTCTATTTTTCGTGTTTACAATAATGTGGTTGACGTGCACGTCAATTGAATTTTCTGCAACCTTAGCCATTGGAGCCCCAAATGAAGGTCTTGGTCCCCGTCAAACGTGTGGTGGACTACAACGTCAAGGTCCGTGTCAAATCGGACCAAAGCGGTGTGGACATTGCCAACGTCAAAATGAGCATGAACCCCTTTGACGAAATTGCCGTTGAAGAAGCCGTTCGACTCAAGGAAAAGGGCGTGGTCACGGAAGTGATCGCGGTTTCCTGTGGCGTGACGCAATGCCAGGAAACCTTGCGCACGGCCATGGCCATCGGGGCCGACCGCGCCATTTTGGTGGAAACCGATGCCGAGTTGCAGCCGTTGGCCGTGGCCAAGTTGCTCAAAGCCCTGGTGGACAAAGAGCAGCCCGGCCTGATCATTTTGGGCAAGCAAGCGATTGACGACGACGCCAATCAAACCGGCCAAATGCTGGCCGCCTTGGCCGATTTGCCACAAGCCACCTTTGCCAGCCAGGTCGAAATGGTGGGTGACAAGGTCCATGTCACCCGTGAAATCGACGGCGGCCTGGAAGTGCTCAGCCTGAGCCTGCCTGCCGTGGTCACCACCGATTTGCGGTTGAACGAGCCCCGCTACGTGACCTTGCCCAACATCATGAAGGCCAAGAAAAAACCTTTGGATGTGTTCAAGCCGGAAGACTTGGGTGTGGAGGTGACTCCCCGTTTGAAGACCCTGCGGGTGAGTGAACCGCCCAAACGTGGCGCCGGCATCAAGGTGCCCGATGTGGCCACCCTGGTCGACAAATTGAAGAACGAAGCCAAAGTCATCTGAGGAGCGCGCACCATGTCAAACATCAAATCCTTGGTCGTGGCCGAACACGACCACGCCAGCCTCAAGGGCTCAACGCTCAACACCATCAGCGCGGCGACGCAATTGGGCGGCGAGGTGCATGTCTTGGTGGCGGGGCTGAATGCGGCAGGTGCCGCCCAGGCCGCCGCCCAAGTGGCCGGTGTGGCCCAAGTGCTGCACGCCGATGGCGAATCGCTGGCGCATGGTCTGGCCGAAGCCGTGTCGGCACAGGTGTTGGCACTGGCGGCTGCCGGTGGCTACAGCCACATCTTGTTCCCGGCCACGGCGGCGGGCAAAAATGCCTCACCCCGAGTCGCCGCGAAATTGGACGTGGCTCAAATCAGCGACATCACCAAAGTGGTGGCGGCCGACACCTTTGAGCGCCCCATTTACGCAGGCAACGCCATCGCCACGGTGCAAAGCAGCGATGCGGTGAAAGTCATCACCGTGCGCACCACCGGGTTTGACCCTGCCGCAGCCACCGGAGGCAGCGCCTCGGTCACTTCAGTGGCCGCGGCGGCCGACGCCGGAAAGAGCGCCTTTGTGCGCAGCGAAATTGCCAAAAACGACCGCCCCGAATTGACGGCTGCCAAAATCATTGTCTCGGGTGGTCGCGCCTTGGGCAGCAGCGAAAAATTCAAGGAAGTCATCACGCCCCTGGCCGACAAGCTGGGTGCGGCCATGGGGGCCAGCCGCGCTGCGGTCGATGCGGGTTATGCCCCCAACGATTGGCAGGTCGGCCAGACCGGCAAGATTGTGGCCCCCAGCCTCTACATTGCTTGCGGCATTTCTGGGGCGATTCAGCACCTGGCTGGCATGAAGGACTCCAAGGTCATTGTGGCCATCAACAAAGACCCGGAAGCGCCGATTTTCAGCGTGGCCGACTACGGCCTGGAAGCCGATTTGTTCGTTGCCGTGCCCGAACTGGTGGCCAGTCTTTAAATCCCCCGGCATCAAGAGGAGCCTTGCATGAGCTACACCGCCCCCGTCAAAGACTTGTTGTTCAACCTGCAGTACCTGGCACAGATTGACCAAATCGCGCAGCTGCCGGGCTATGAGGACGCGGGTCTGGACACCGCGCAAGCGGTGCTGGAAGAGTGCGCCAAGTTGAATGAATCGGTGATTGCACCGCTCAACTGGGTGGGAGACCAAAACCCTTCCAGCTTCAAAGACGGGGTGGTCACCACCACGCCGGGCTTCAAGGAAGCCTTCAAACAGTATGTGGAAGGTGGCTGGCAAGCTTTGCAGCACCCGGTGGCTTATGGCGGTCAGGGTTTGCCCAAAATCATTGGCGCGGCCTGCTGCGAAATCTTGAACTCGGCCAACATGAGCTTTGCCTTGTGCCCCCTCTTGACCGATGGCGCGACCGAAGCCTTGTTGACGGCCGGCAGCGATGAGCTGAAGGCGGTGTACCTCGACAAGTTGGTGTCCGGTGAGTGGACCGGCACCATGAACCTGACCGAGCCCCAGGCGGGCTCCGACTTGGCCCTGGTACGCACCCGTGCCGAGCCGCAAGCGGACGGGACTTACAAAATTTTCGGGACCAAAATTTTCATCACCTATGGCGAACACGACATGGCCGAGAACATCGTCCATCTGGTGCTGGCCCGGGTGCAAGGCGCGCCCGAAGGCGTCAAGGGAATCAGCCTGTTTGTGGTGCCCAAATTCCTGGTCAAGCCCGATGGCAGTCTGGGTGCCCGCAACGACGTGCACTGCGTCAGCATCGAACACAAAATGGGCATCAAGGCCAGCCCCACGGCGGTGCTGCAATACGGTGACCAGGGCGGGGCCGTGGGCTACCTGGTGGGCCAGGAAAACCGGGGCCTGGAATACATGTTCATCATGATGAACGCGGCCCGCTACGCCGTGGGCTTGCAAGGCATTGCCATCGCCGAGCGGGCTTACCAGCACGCGGTGCAGTACGCCAAAGACCGGGTGCAAGGCCGACCAGTGGATGGCAGCCTGAACGCTTCAGCGCCCATCCTTCACCACCCCGATGTGCGCCGCATGCTGATGACCAGCCGCAGTTTGATCGAGGGTTGCCGGGCCATGGCCACGGTGGCGGCCGCCGCCTACGACGCGGCCCACGCCCACCCCGACGCGGCAACGCGTCAGCAAAATGCGGCCTTTTATGAATTCATGGTGCCCTTGATCAAGGGCTACAGCACCGAGATGAGCCTGGAGGTCACCTCCCTGGGTGTGCAGGTGCATGGCGGCATGGGCTTCATCGAAGAAACCGGCGCGGCGCAGTATTACCGCGACGCCAAGATCTTGACCATTTACGAAGGCACCACCGCCATCCAGGCCAACGACTTGGTGGGCCGTAAAACCGCCCGGGATGGCGGTCAAACCGCCAAGGCCATTGCCCAGCAGATCGAAAAAACCGAGGCCGATTTGTTGGCCAATGGCAGTGCCAATGCGCTCGCCGTGGCGCGCCGCCTCCAAGCGGCGCGGCAAGCCTTTGTCGATGTGGTGAATTTTGTGGCTGGCCACACCAAGGCTTCGCCCAATGCGGTGTTCGCGGGATCGGTGCCTTACCTGATGCTGGCTGGCAACTTGATGGCTGGCTGGCAACTGGCACGTTCTTTGTTGGTGGCGCAGGAACAGGTGCAGGCGGGCAATGACCTGGCGTTCATGAACGCCAAAATCAGCACCGCGCGTTTTTATGCCGACCACCTCCTGACCCGCATTCCGGGCCTGCGCGACAGCATTGTCGAAGGCGCCGAGTCGGTCACCGAACTTTCTTTAGAGGCTTTTTAAGCATGTCAAACCTGCCCGCTGTTTTGCGCAACCGGGCGTTCCCGGTGATCGGTTCCCCTTTGTTCATCATCAGCAACCCCAAGCTGGTGATCGAGCAGTGCAAGGCGGGCGTGATTGGGGCCATGCCC
>CAIUTG010000213.1 GCA_903902035.1 uncultured Curvibacter sp.
CCGCCCATGACGATGCCGTCCATGAAGGCGATGTAGGGCTTGGGGTAGGTGTGAATCAGGTAATTGAGGGCATATTCTTCGACAAAGAAGGCCCCCAGATCGGGGTGGTTCTCGGTGGCTGCCTGGTGCAAAAAGCGAATGTCGCCGCCAGCGCAAAAAGCCCCGAACGCCCCCGCTTTGTTGGTGCCCCGAATGGCCACTGCCAAGACACGGGGGTCTTCGGCCCAGCCACTCAAGACCCGCATCAGTTCGCGCACCATGCCCAAGGACAAGGCGTTCAAGGCCTGGGGCCGGTTCAAGGTTAAAAAGCCGACGTGCCCTCGCACCTCGGCTTGTATTTCATTGTTTGTCAAGGTCCTGGTCTCCTTGACAAAAATTTTAACCTTCGCGGCTGGCGCGTTTGCGGTCGTGCTCTTTCAAGTGGCGCTTGCGCAGGCGCACCGATTTGGGCGTGATTTCCACCAGCTCGTCTTCTTCGATGAATTCAACGCCGTATTCCAGCGTCAAATCAATCGGCGGCGTGATTTTGATGGCGTCTTCCTTGCCACTCACACGGAAGTTGGTCAATTGCTTGGTGCGGGTGGCATTGACCACCAAATCGTTGTCGCGGCTGTGGATGCCGACAATCATGCCCTCATACACCGGGTCATTGGCCTTGACGAACATGCGGCCGCGGTCGTCCAATTTGCCCAAGGCGTAGGTGAAAATTTCACCATCGTCCATCGAGATCAGCACACCGTTTTTGCGGCTGGCGATCTCGCCCTTGTGCGGCTCGTAGCCATCAAAAATGTTGGAGATCAGGCCCGAACCCCGGGTCAAGTTCAAGAACTCATTGGTGAAGCCGATCAGGCCACGGGCCGGGATGCGGTATTCCAGACGCACGCGGCCACGGCCATCGGGTTCCATATTGACCAACTCGCCTTTGCGTTCGCCCAGGGCCTGCATGACGCCGCCTTGGTGTTGCTCTTCGATGTCGGCCGTCACCATTTCAATCGGCTCATGGCGCACACCGTCCACATCGCGGTACACCACGCGGGGCTTGGAAACGGCCAGCTCGTAGCCTTCACGGCGCATGTTTTCCAACAGAATGGTCAAGTGCAATTCGCCGCGACCGCTGACTTCAAAAATGCCGTCTTCGTCGGTCTCTTTGACGCGCAAAGCCACATTGTGTTGCAGCTCTTTTTGCAAGCGATCCCAGATCTGGCGGCTGGTCACGAACTTGCCTTCACGGCCCGCCAAGGGGCTGGTGTTCACGCAGAAGTTCATGGTCAAGGTGGGCTCATCCACCTTCAGCATGGGCAGTGGCGCGGGGTTGGCCGGGTCGGTCACGGTCACGCCAATGCCGATGTCGGCGATGCCGTTGACCAAGACAATGTCGCCAGGCCCTGCTTCGGTCACTTGCACCCGGTCCAAGCCGTGGAATGTCAACACCTGGTTGATGCGGCCCTTGACCGATTTGCCGTCCGGGCCTTCCATGACCAGAACATCCATTTGGGGCTTGATGGTGCCCTGGCTGATGCGGCCCACACCGATGCGACCCACAAACGTCGAGAAGTCCAGTGCCGAGATTTGCAGTTGCAAAGGACCGGCAGGGTCGCCCTTTTGCGCAGGGACGTGTTCCAACACGGTGTCAAACAAGGCCGACATGTCGGGGCCCCACTGCTCACCGGGAGCGCCCTCTTCTTTCGAGCTCCAGCCGTTGATGCCCGAGGCATAGACCACGGGGAAGTCGAGTTGTTCGTCGGTGGCGCCCAGCTTGTCAAACAAGTCAAAAGCGGCGTTGACCACATAGTCAGGACGGGCGCCGGGCTTGTCCACTTTGTTCACCACCAAGATGGGGCGCAGCCCCAGCGCCAAAGCCTTCTTGGTCACAAAACGGGTTTGCGGCATGGGGCCTTCTTGCGCGTCAATCAACAGCACCACGCCATCGACCATGGACAAGGCGCGCTCGACTTCACCACCAAAGTCCGCGTGACCGGGGGTGTCGACGATGTTGATGTGGGTGTCTTTCCAGCTCACGGCGCAGTTCTTGGCCAAGATGGTGATGCCGCGTTCGCGCTCGATGGCGTTGTTGTCCATCACGGTGTCAACCACTTTTTCATGGTCGGCGAAGGTGCCGGACTGGCGCAACAACTGGTCCACCATGGTGGTTTTGCCATGGTCAACGTGGGCGATGATGGCGATGTTTCTGATTTGCTTGCTCATAGAACTTCCTGGACTTCCTCATTTGCGGCTTTTGAGGGCGCGCGTTTGCTTTCTAAAATCTGTTGAATTTCGATCGGACTCAACAAGCGATCGGGGATCAACTCCCCGGCCATGACATGCCCCACCCCCAACAAGGGGGCAGACTCGCCCTCGATGGCTTCACCAAATACGGCAACGGACGGGGCATTGGCCCAATCCCCTCGTCGGCGCAAGCCGCTCAGGAACCGGGCTGCATTTTCACCAGCCAAAGTGACACGGGTGTGATGGGCCAACAAGGCCTCCACCGGCAACAGGGCCTGGGCGCGGTCGCCCTCGGCCATGGCTTCCAGTTGAGTCAGGCTGATGCATTGGCCTTGCTCAAAATCGCCCGTCACCGTGCGCCGCAAAGACACCAAATGCGCGCCACAACCCAGCGCCTGACCAATGTCCTCGCCCAAGGTGCGGATGTAAGTGCCTTTGGAGCAGCGCACACGAATACGGATGGCGGCAAACCCCATGTCCTGACTGACATCGTCGATTTGCAATTGTTTGATTTGAATTTGACGGGCTTGGCGCTCGACTTCAATGCCCTCGCGGGCGTATTCATAAAGGGCCTTGCCATCGCGCTTCAAGGCGCTGTACATGGGGGGCACTTGCTCGATGGCTCCGGTGAACAGCGCTTGAACCCGCGCCAGTTCTTGGCTTGGAATGGGGGCCGCGCCATTCGCGCACCAAGGCAACTCGCGCGACGCCACCACCTCGCCCTCGGCGTCACCTGTGCTGGTTTTTTGCCCCAGGCGCGCGACCGCTTCGTAGGTCTTGTCGGCGTCCAAATGCAATTGGCTGAACTTGGTGGCAGCACCAAAACACAAGGGCAAGACGCCCGTGGCCAAAGGGTCGAGGGTGCCTGTGTGTCCCGCTTTTTCAGCGCGCAGCAACCACTTGGCCTTTTGCAAAGCGTCGTTGCTTGAAAGTCCTAGGGGTTTGTCCAGCAACAACACCCCATGCACCGGGCGTCGTTTGACCGAACTCGCCCGTGTGCGTGGCGCGTTCATGGCGTCGGATCGTCCTGGGCGCGGGAAGACACGGCCTTGGCAATCAAG
>CAIUTG010000214.1 GCA_903902035.1 uncultured Curvibacter sp.
GCAATACCCAGCAGCGCTTTGTGATGATGTTGGCGCACGAAGTCAGCACGCCCTTGAGTGTGTTGAGTTATGCCAACAGTTGGCTGCCTGCAGACAAAAACATCCAAAGCAAAGCCAAAGCCTCGATCAAAGACATCTCCAACCTGGTGAGCCGGGTCGTGCTGATGCTGAAGGTGGAAAACAAATCGACCGTGCTGCACCCGGTGGTCATGCCGGTGGCCGAACTGTTGGATTGGGTGCAACAGGAATTTGCGCAGGACCTTCAGGGCCAGCGGCTGCTTGACTTGGCGAATGAGGGGGGGCTGGAAAGTTCAGCGCTGGAGGTGGACCCTTGGGCTTTGGGCAAGGTGCTGCGCAATTTGTTGGAGAATGCGGCCAAATATGGCCAAGCCGGTTCACCAGTTTGGGTGCAAGCCCAAATGACCGAGGGGGATGCGCAAAAGGGCCTGCGAATCGATGTTAAAAATCAGGTTCCCCCTGGTGGGTTTCCCGATGAAAAAGAACTGTTCAATAAATACTACCGAGGGGCCCACGCCCGCCATGTTTCGGGCACCGGCTTGGGGCTCTACATTTGTCGCCATTTGATGGCCGACATGTCGGGGGCTCTGAATTACCGGGTTGAGCAGGATTGGGTTGTTTTTTCTGTCTGGCTGCCATGTCACAAATTGCATTGATCGAAGACCATGACAACTTGAGAGAACTGCTGCACCAGTTTTTGTCTGAGGCGGGTTACGCCGTCAAGTCATTTGGCAGCGTCGAGGAATTCATCGAATCGCAGGCCTGCGCCGACATCCGTTTGATTATTTTGGACCTGCAGCTCCCGGGTGAAGACGGCCTCAGCTTTTCTCGACGCATGCGCGCCCTGGATCCCCAAATCGGCATCGTCATGACCAGTGGTCGCGCGGAATTAACCCAGCGCACCGAAGGTTATGAAGCCGGGGCAGACATTTACTTGCCCAAACCCGTTGAGCCTGAAGAGTTGTTATCGGCCATTCGGGCCTTGGCTCGCAGAATGACCCTGCTCAATGAGCCCGCAGATGGGGGGGCAACCGAGGGGAGCGCACCGATTTTGAACTTACAGCGCTTTGAATTGAAACTGGGCGCTCAAACCGTACAGCTGACCAAGGCCGAGGCCTTGATCATCAAGTCGATGAGCATGTCCGTGGGCCGCAAAGCGCCCTATTGGAGTTTGATGTCTTATTTTGGCAGCGAAATAGATGCCAGAGCCAAAAGCAATTTAGAAGTGAGAATAGTCCGTTTGCGCGAGAAACTGGTGGCTCTGGGATTGGGCAAACGCAGCATTACCGTCATTCGGGGCTTTGGTTATCAGCTTCAATTTGACGTGGTGGTCAGTTGAAAGGGGAAAGGTTAAAGTTGCGAAATGCGGGCGTTTCTCGTCGTTTGGGGCAAAATCCGGTCCCCCTGCGCTAGTATTGCTTTTTAATTGTTAACTCGTTGGATCTTTATGAAAAATACCAAGCACTTCTCTTTCAGTACGCTGTTTCTCGCCTGCGTCGTGGGCTTCGTGAGCATGGGTTCAGCGGTGGCCGCCGATTCAGAAAAAGGCATTGCCAAAGTGAATGGCAAGGAGATTTCAGCCAATGAATTTGAACAAGTCCTGAAAGCCAATGTTGCTAAAGGGGTCGCAGACAGTGCAGAGTTGCGCTCGGCCATCAAGGCGGAGTTGATCGCGCGTGAAGTCATGGCGCAAGAGGCCCACCAGCTCAAGGTTGACCAAGACCCTGCCGTGCTTCAGCAACTGGCCTTGCAGAAGCAGACGGTTTTGTCCGAAGCGGTGATCGCCCGCCATTTGGAGTCCATCAAGATCACAGATGAGCAAATGAAAGCCGAATACAAGCGCCAATTGGATTTGGTGGGTGACAGCGATCAATATCAGCTCAGCCAAATTGTGGTGCCGAGCGAAGAGGCGGCAATGGCGGTGATCAAGTCCTTGAAAAATGGCCACCGCTTTGAAGAGCTGGCGCGTGATCAATCCATTGACCCCAGTCGCCAAAATGGCGGCAGCTTGGGTTGGGTTTTGGCCAATCAGGTGATTGCCCCGATTTCTAACGTGATGGTCAATTTAACGGTGGGCCAAACCACCGCCATGCCCATTCAAACCCAAGAGGGTTGGCACGTTCTGAAATTGGAGGCCAAGCGCAAATTCAAAGCCCCGGCTTTTGACGAAGTCAAAGAGCAATTGGTGCGGGCCATCTTGCTGCAAGAGCGTGCCGACTACATTAAGAAACTGATTGGCGCCGCGAAGATCGAAAACCAAGGCTAAGCCCTCAGGGCCTGCTCAATTGCTGGGTCAAACGGTAAAGTGGGCGAAATGTAGGCAATTTGTAGGTTTCAAAATGCTTATTTCGACAAAATAGAAAGTTCACTATTGATCGTTGGCAATTGTTTTGAAATTGGTTATCGAAAAGCGTTGCTTTCCTGTTCTTTTTTTATGTCTTTCGACCTTGGCCACAGCGCAAACAGTGCCAAACGCTGGGGCCTTAGAACGACAACTTGAGCAGTCCCTCCCAGGCTTTAATCTCCCCAAAGTTGGCCCCGGCGCAGCACCGGTTGTTGAACCGGTGCCCAGCGAGGGGTTAACGGTGACGGTGTCGGATTTTGAAATTCGCGGTAATACCCTGGTGCCGACCGAGGTCTTGTTGGCTGCACTTCAAGCCTATAAAAACAGACCCCTTTCATTTGCAGAGCTTCAAGAAGCCTGTAACTTGCTGGTGCAAACCTACGATCAAGCCGGCTGGTTGGCCTATGCCGGTTTGCCGCGTCAAGAAATTAACCATGGCGTGGTCATCATTCAGGTGCAGGAGGCCCGCTGGGGTGGGGTGCAGCAGGGCGGCGATTTAGGGCCACATTTTGTCTCCATGGCACAACTCGAAGCCATGGCCCTGGCAGCGCAAAAAGACCACTTGCCTTTCTTCAACACCCGGGCTTCGGAGCGTGCTGTTTTGTTGATGCAAGACTTGCCCGGTGGCAGCGTGACCAACAGCCTGGCTCCCGGTCGTCATGATGGCGAAACCGACTTGGTGTTGATGCTGCAAGACGATGACCCGGTGAGTTTTTCTGCCTCCACCGACAACATGGGCAGCGTGAGCACGGGGCCATTTCAAGAAACCTACAACCTGACCTGGCAAAGCCCCTCAGGCACCGGGGACGCTTTGAGGGCCATGGTGCTGAATGCCCAGGGCAGCAAATTTGGATCACTCGAATACAGCTGGCCTTGGGGTGACGAGGGCTTGAGGGCCAATGCGCACCTGAGCGACATGCACTACAACTTGGTGGCACCCAGCTTTGCCGCTTTGGACGGCTTGGGTGGCTCTGACGCTGTGGGTGGGGGCCTGGCTTACCCTGTGGTCAGAAGCCAAACCGCCAACCTTTATGTGCGCATGAACTACGATTTTCATGAGTACACCAATAGGGCGCAACAGGCATTGACCAGCCAATACCGTTTGAATGCGCTGACGGGGGGCTTCAATGGCAACCTCTTTGACGAAGTGGGGGGCGGTGGCGCCAATTCGGCCGGTTTGAACTTCGTCTTGGGGGACGTCAATTTGAATGGCTCCCCCAACCAAAGTGCTGACGCCCAAGCGGCAAATACCCAAGGGCGTTATGCCAAATGGAGTGCCAACCTGAGCCGACAGCAAAACCTGTTTGAGGACCTCACGTTTTACTCGGCCTTGCGGGCTCAGATGGGCAGCAAAAACCTGGACTCTTCAGAAAAAATTTACCTCGGTGGCCCTGCTGGCGTGCGGGCCTATCCAAATGGGGAAGGCGGCGGCACGCAAGGCATGGTGCTGAATTTGGAGCTGCGTCAACGCCTGGTGGACCGCCTGGTCCTGACCGGGTTCTACGACGCGGGTCATTCGCATCTTTATAAATTTGACAGCACAGCGGCCGGCTCGCCCATCAGCACCATGAACAACAACGTCTGGCTGCGTGGCGGCGGTGCCCAGTTGGAGTGGATGGGGCCTTTGGGCACCAATTTCAAAATGACTTGGGCCCGACGCATCGGCCTCAACCCCAACCCCACCGCCAGCAGGGCAGACCAAGACGGCACCCTCATCGTGAACCGTTTCTGGTTCAGCGGTGGCCTGGCTTTTTAAAGCGCCATGAAGTCCAACGGCAGCCTGAACCGCGTCTATCGACTCATTTGGTCGACGGTTCAGAACGCCTGGATCGCCGTCTCCGAGCTGAGCAGCGGGCGCGGCAAATCGGGGCGCACCAGTGCACTGGTGCTGATGCAAGCCCTGTTGGGCATCACGGCCTTGGCGGCGGCAGAAATGGCCAGC
>CAIUTG010000215.1 GCA_903902035.1 uncultured Curvibacter sp.
AATTCAGAAGAGTGGGTGCGTCGGATTAGAGTTTTAGGATGCATAGGTGTCCACCAAAATTAGGTGGACACCATCATCCGGTCAAAGGTTGACGAATTCAATATGGGGATAACTGGACGCTCACATTACTTTGGTGTTTTGGATGCTGCACTGCAAAAAAACCTCAACAATGAAGGTTTGAGCCTGAGCGCCAAGTTCAAAACCCAGTTTTTGCCCACGCGCAATTTGGACACCTACAACCGCTTCACGCTCGGCGGGGTGAATGGGGTTCGTGCATACACCACACTGGATGGCATGGGTGATTCGGGCGCTCTGGCGTCGGTGGAGTTAAAACAGCCGTATTCCCCAGAAGGGGCGGTGGGTGTTTTTTATGATGGGGGTGTGGTCAATCCCAACCACCACCCTGTGTCGGGCCAATACAACTCAAGCTACTCTTTGCAAGCTGTTGGCGTGTCTTTGGCGGGAACGGTGTTGACGAATGTGAATTACAACACTTCCGTGGCCAAGGCGGTGGGTACGTATGCAGCCTATGTGCCGGGGATTTACGAAACCATGCCTCATGCTTGGCGGGTTAACTTTGCGCTCAGCTATTCATTTTGATTTGTAAGCATACGGTCATTGCTTCGCTCAAACCCCCAAGCGTGCCTTGAGCAAACGGCTGGTGGTGGTGTATTCCAAGCGCACGGGCTGTTCTGGAAACACCCGCGCTGCAGCGGCAAAGGCCGCGAGGGTGGCTTCGTGGAAGGCGCAGACGATCAGCTTGCGCTTGCCGGCGTAGTCATTGATGTCGCCAATGGCGTAAATTCCGGCCAAGTTGGTGGCCATGCTGGCCGGGTCGACCGTGACCTGGCGCTTGTGCAGGGTCAGTCCCCAGCTCGCCAAGCGGCCCAGGCGCGGTGAGAGGCCCAGGCAGACAAACAATTCGTCCAGAGGCAGGGTGACTTCGCTGTCGTCGTCTTTGGCCAGTTGCAGCTGCTTCGCTCCCAGGGCCACCGGCTGACCCAGGGCCACTTGAATGTTGCCGCGAGCGCGCCAGGACGCCAGCGCTTGCAGCTGAGGCTCTGGGGCGTCAAATTCATCCTTGCGGTGCACCAACGTCACGCTTTGAGGCGCTTGACTGGGGGCATCGGTTTGGGCCAAAGCCAAAGCGGTGTTCACCGCCTGGGCATCGTTGCCGACCACCACGCAACAGGCGTTTTGGAAGCGGCCTGAGGCCGCTGCCTCATTGAGCTTGTCGATGGCGCTGCCCGTGTGAATGTGCCGAGGGTTGAAAGCGCCTTCGCCATCCAACACCAAAGCCCGGGGCACAAAAGCCCCCACACCGGCTGCGATGAACACGGTTTTGGCGGTGAAAGTGAGGCCATTGGCGGTGTCAACAGACCACTGCCCCGGCGCTTCGGGCGAAGGGGTGAGGCCCGTCACTTCTTGCTCAAAATGAAACTGTGGCGCGAAAGGTTTGACTTGCTCCAACAGGCGCTGCGTCAACTCCAAACCCGTGACGTGGGGCAGGCCAGGGATGTCGTAGAGGGGTTTGTCGGGGTAGAGCGCGGCACACTGGCCGCCCGCTTGTGGCAGCACGTCCACGACATGGCAACGAATGCCTTGCAACCCCAGTTGAAAGACCTGAAACAAGCCCGCTGGGCCGGCCCCAATGACGAGGGCATCGGTCTCAACAGCGGGCATGGGGTTTCCTTGTGCGGACTTTTAACGAATCAGGTTCGCCAACTTGCCGGTCTTGTTCAACCAGTCATCGGCATCGGCCGGGGCGGGTTTGCGTTTGGTGATGCTTTTCCAACCACTGGCGTGGGCCAGTTCAGCGTTGAGCTTGATGAAAGCCAGCTGGTCCTTGGGCAGGTCTTCTTCGGCGTAGATGGCGTTGGCCGGACATTCGGGGATGCAGACGGCGCAATCGATGCATTCATCGGGGTCGATCACCAACATATTGGGGCCTTCGCGGAAGCAGTCCACGGGGCACACATCCACGCAGTCGGTGAATTTACATTGGATACAGTTTTCGGAAACGACGTGGGTCATGGTTTTTTTAAAAAAGGACTAGCGGTGTCGCAAAGCGTCTGATTTTATTGGCTTTTCAGAACCAACACCGCGCCCGAGGTTTTGTGGCTCGCGGTGTCCACCAAAATCAAGGCGCCCAAAGCGCGGGCTTGGGCAAAAGGCAAGGTGGCCAAGGGCTCTTGAAACGCCAATTCGATGTGGCCGATGGTGTTGGGCGCCAACTGGGTGGCTTCTTCTTCGGCCAGGGTGTTGACGTTGAGTTGGTGCACGATGCGGCTCACTTTGGCCTTGACCCAGCGGTGGCCGTGCAAGGCCCAATAGACGCGACCGGGCACCAAGGGCTCGTCGTCCATCCAGGCCACCGTGGCCAGGAGTTGGCGCTCGGCTTGCAGTTTGCCGGGCTCCAGCAACCAGTCGCCTCGGGACACGTCCACTTCGCGGTCCAGCACGATGCCCGCGCTGTGCCCGGCCTGAACGTCGGCGGGTTGGCGGGCATGGTTCAAGACCTGGGCGACCACGGCGGTTTGGCCGCTGGGCAAGACGCTGACGCTTTGACCGGGCTTGACCGAGCCCGCTGCCACACGGCCCCAGAAAACACGGCGGCCTTGGCTGGTGTCGGACGAGCTGGAGAATTTTTCCACCCATTGCACGGGGAAGGCAAAGGGCTGCTCCACGTCGGCGTGGGTCACGGGCAATTGTTCGAGCAGCTGCAACAGGCTGGGGCCTGTGTAGCCACACCAGCCGGGCTGGGCGTCCACCACGTTCCAGCCCTTGAGGGCCGAGACCGGAATGGTGGCGCGCACGGCAAGCTGGGCCGCGTCGGCAAAGCGCTGCAAGGCGGCGCTGATGTTGGCGAAGGCCAACGCCGGGTCGGCCACGGCGTCGAGTTTGTTGACGGCAAAGACCAGGGAGGTGACGCGCAGCAGGTTCACCAGCAGGCTGTGGCGGCGGGTTTGCACCAGCAGTTCCAGCGCGGGGTTTTGCCAGTCGAGCTTGGTGGCGTCGACCAGCACCACGGCCGCGTCAGCACTGCTGGCCGCGGTGACCATGTTGCGGGTGTATTGCTCGTGGCCGGGGGCGTCACCGATGATGAATTTGCGGGTTTCGGTGGAGAAATAGCGGTAGGCCACATCGATGGTGATGCCTTGCTCGCGCTCGGCCGACAGGCCGTCGGTGAGCAGGGCCAGGTCGGTTTCGCCCTGGCGTTGCACGCCCGCCAGGTGGTCTTGCAGCACGGCCTTGCTGTCCACCAGCAAGCGGCCAATCAGGGTGCTTTTGCCGTCATCGACCGAGCCACAGGTGATGAAACGCAGGGCGGGTTGCAAGTCGGTGGCCGTGTTGGCGGCGGCGGGGGAGGTGTTCAATTCAGGGGCGCTCATCAGAAGTAACCGTCCTTCTTGCGTTTTTCCATGGAAGCATCGGAGGTTTTGTCGTCCATGCGGGTCGCGCCGCGTTCGCTCACGTCGGCGGCCAGGGTTTCGATCACGATGTCGGCTGGCGTGGCCGCCAGGCTCTCCACCGGGCAGGTGCAGGTGATGTCGCCCACGGTGCGAAAGCGCACGTCGCGCAGTTGCACGGTTTCACCGTCCTTGGCGGGGGTGAGTTCGGTCACCGGCACCAGCAGGCCACGGCGGTCCACCACAGGGCGCTTGTGGGTGTAGTAGAGCGAGGGCAGGGCGATCTGCTCGCGGTCGATGTATTGCCACACGTCCAGCTCGGTCCAGTTGCTGATGGGGAACACGCGGAAGTGCTCGCCCGGGGCCAGCCGGGTGTTGAACAGGGTCCACAACTCGGGGCGCTGGGCCTTGGGTTGCCACTGGCCAAAGCTGTCGCGGTGCGAGAAGATGCGCTCCTTGGCGCGGGCTTTTTCCTCGTCGCGGCGGGCGCCGCCGATCAGCGCGTCGAAGCGGAACTCTTCGATGGCTTCGAGCAGGGTCACCGACTGGTGCACATTGCGCGACTCGCCCGGGTGGGCCAGGCGCACGGTGCCACGCTTCATCGAGTCTTCGACGTTGCGCACGATCAATTCGGCTTGCAGTTCTTTGGCGCGGAAGTCGCGGAAATCGGTCACTTCGGGGAAGTTGTGGCCGGTGTCGATCATCAGCAGCGGGTAGGGGATGCGGCCGACGCCGAAAGCTTTCTCGGCGCACTTGAGCATCACCAGCGAATCCTTGCCGCCCGAAAACAGCAGGGTGGGGCGCTCGAAGGCAGCGGCCACTTCGCGCAGGATGAAGATGGTTTCTTCTTCGAGCGCGTCCAGGTGGGCCGTGCTCAGAGGGTGAACCTTGAGTTCGTGAATGTCAGAGAGGTCGGTCATATTATTTACTCACATGCAAGCCGCATTCTTTGGCCGAGGCCTGTTCCCACCACCAACGGCCACTGCGAAAGTCTTCGCCCAAGGTGACAGCTCGGGTGCAGGGCGCGCAGCCAATGCTGGGAAAAAACTGGTCGTGCAAGGGGTTGTAGGGCACGCCGTGTTGTTCGACAAAATGCCACACATCGCCCAGAGTCCAGTTGGCCAAAGGGTTGATTTTGGCGCGGCCATTTTGGGTGTCGCTGGTGTCGATGTCGGGCACTTCGGCGCGGGCTTCGGATTGTTCACGGCGCAGACCCGCAATCCAGGCTTTCTTCCCGGCCAGGGCTCGGGCCAGCGGCTGCATTTTGCGGATGTCGCAGCA
>CAIUTG010000216.1 GCA_903902035.1 uncultured Curvibacter sp.
CCTCGCCAATCTCGACGGCGGCTTTGTAAGCCAGTTCGAGCTGTTCGCGGCTGGTGATGTTGACGGTCACGCCCTTGCCCTGGTTGCCGTCTTGCGGCTTGACCACCACGGGCAGGCCAATCTCCAAGGCCGCTGCCCAGGCATCGTCGACATCGCTGGCGGGTCGGCCCAGCGGCACGGGCACGCCAGCGGCACGGAGCAGGGTTTTGGTCAGGTCTTTGTCCTGGGCAATCGACTCGGCCACGGCGCTGGTGGTGTCCACTTCAGCCGCTTGAATGCGCCGCTGTTTGGCGCCCCAGCCAAACTGCACCAGGCTGCCGCTGGTCAAGCGGCGGTAAGGAATTTTGCGTTTGACCGCCGCCTCCACAATGGCACCGGTGCTGGGCCCGAGGCGCTCGTCTTCGTCGAGTTCGCGCAATTCGGCGATGGCGGTTTCAATGTCAAAACCTGGCGCTTGACCGGCTTCCACGAGGGCGCTTTGAATCAGATTTTGTGCCAGCTCAAAAGCGCGCCGGCCCACGTTTTCTTCCGTGTATTCAATGACCACCTGGTAGATGCCCTCCTCGGAGGTTGCGGTGGTGCGGCTGTAAGTGACGGGGCAGCCCGCTTGCGATTGCAAGGCCAGCCCAGCGGCTTCGAGCACATGGGCCAAGGAGGCCGGCCCCACCTGGCTGTCATGGCGCAGCGGGCCGATGCCTGGGAAGAGGGCGCGCAAGCGCTTCTCAAAGCCCTCCAGCTGACCGACCGAGTGTTCCTTCTCGGTGCAGGCGACGACGGCTTCAATGGCCGTGTGCCGGCTCCAGATATTGGGACCGCGCAGGACCCGAATGCGTGAAACTTCCATACCAGTCTCTTGATCTCTTGGTTTTTATTGGAAAAAAGCGGTGGCCCCCACGGGGCGTTGGGCTTGGGGATGAGGGTCAAAGGTCTCAATGCCAGCCGAAATCAGTTCCGGCGAAATGTCCAGGGCCCAGGCCGTGGCGACAGCCGCCACCAGGGCCTCGGCGCCCATGGGGTAGCTTTGGTTTTGGCGTTGACCAATGTCACCCAAATCCGACAACACCCGCTCATGTTCGCCTGAGGCCAGCACGATCTGGCCCTGTTTCAAATAGACCGCCCGGCCTTTGTCGGCCAGGTGCGCGCCCATGACGGGCTGGTTTTTGTCCAGACCAAACAAGACCACCGTGCCATCGCACAAAGGGGCCAGATCGGACACACGGGCATCGGCGGTGTTGAGGACGGCCACGCCGTCACCCAGCACCACATCCACCTGGGTGCGCAACACCTTGCCGAGCTGGTCGTTGTTTTGAATGTCGAATTCGGCCAATTGGTCGGCACCCTCCATGTCCACCACCACCCCCACTTGGCAACGGTCATAGGGCAGGCCGTGGCGCAAAATGGTTTGGGCGTTGTTTTCGATGACCACGGCCTGCACCGAGTGGTTCATCAAGAGGCGGTGACCCGATTCCCAGTTGTTGCAGGGGCCTTTTTCAACCTTGCGCCGGTCCAGGAACAAACCTTCCTGGCAAGCCAGTCCGGTTTGGCGGCCACTCAAGTGCACCAACCAGGCCACCATGCGCGCAATCTTATCGGTTTCGCGGGTGCCC
>CAIUTG010000217.1 GCA_903902035.1 uncultured Curvibacter sp.
GACGGGACTGGGGGCGACCTCCGCTCGGCTTGAATGCGTCGGCACCAAGCGATTGACCAAGGGCAAGGCGAACAAAATCAACACGGCGGTTGACCACATGGCCCCCATCCAACCCAAGGTTTGAATCAGCCCCTGCGTCAAAGGCGCAAACACAAACTGCCCGAAGGAGCCGCCTACGTTGATGACGCCAGAGGCACTGCCGCGTGCGGAGGCGGGCAATCGTTGCGTCACCGAACCCAGCAGAACTGAAAAACTGCAGGAGCCCGAACCCATGGCCGTCAGCAGGCCCAGGGTCAAAATCAGGCCCCAGGTTGAACTCACCCAAGGTGTGCAGGCGGTGCCCAGCGCCAACACCAGCAAGCCACTGATCAGCACCCCGCGCGCGCCATAGCGGTCTGCCAAAGCCCCGGCAATGGGTTGAAAAGCGCCCCAAACAAACTGCGCCACCGCCAAGGCCAGGCTAATGCTCACAATGCCCAAGCCCGTTGCGCTGTTGATGGGGCTGACGAACAAGCCCAACGATTGTCTGGCACCCATGGTGATGGCCAGAATGGCCGCCGCCGTGAGCGTGGTCAGCAGCACCTCGCGTTGGCGAAAAAGGCTGAATGAAGAGGCAGCAGAGGGGGGCATGGGTTTTTAAGGGGCTTTGCTGGCCGCCACCAAGGCCATGATGTTGTTGATTTCGACCGTGGCAATTTCGCTGAGTTCGTCGATCTGGTCGGCCAATGCCGCCAAGTCTTGCTCTGCCGCAGGCTCTGTCAGAGCGATCAGGTTGACAAAAAATTCTTCCAACTCTGAGAGCGAGTTCAGACAATGGGAGGCCTCGGCGGGCAGATTCAGTTCGTCCAGACCTTGAAAAAACCCATCTGTAAAACCTTGAATTTCTTCGAGTCGAATTTGGCACAAACGGCGCAAACTTTGCCAGTTGACCTCTGCCTCAGACAGGTCGAACGGCACCAGCTCAAAAGCCTCTTGCTGCAGGCCTGATTGGGCCAGGCGGGTCCACAAACCTTTGATGAGGGTGTTGACAAAGGCGTCCACCTCTTCCATTGAACTCACGGGGGGCAGCTCGCCCCCCCAGAGGCTGGACACATCGTTCAATGGCACCACACCGGCTGCGGGACTGGCAATGGCGCCCATGAAGCGGGCACGCACTTCGTGAAAACCGAAGGGGCATTGGTAGCGCTCCAGCAGGTCGCGCACTTCTTCATCGTTGTTCATGTCACGATCATAAATTGAACGCCGCTCAGGTTGCTTGCAAGAGGGCGTTCAAAAGGGCTTTGGCAGGCCACTGCCCGGGTCCCGCGCCTTGCCTGGTGTGGTCTTTGACCAAACGCACCATCGCCGCATTGCGTGGGGCAGGGTGTCCTTGCTGTTGTGCCAACCGAACCACCTCACCACAGAGAGAATCTATTTCGGTGGGGCGACCCAAGGCAAAGTCATCGGCCATGCTGGAGCGGGCCAGGGGATCGATTTGCAGCATTTTCTTGGCCACCCGTTTGAAAATGAAATTGGGCAGGCGCAACACACGGATGAACTTTTCAGGCGGCAGGGCCAGCACTTGCGCATAGGGCACCTGGGACTGTTGCAACACTTGAATCGCTTCTTCCATCAGCGCGGCCAGGCAGCGGCGCAAGTGCCAATTGGAAAACTCCTCGAGCAGGGTGAGCCCGGACAACGCATTGACGGGGTTGTTCAAGTTAATGAGCAACTTGCCCCATTGAAACGGCTTGAGATCGGGGACCCGCCTCAGACTCAATTGGGCCCGATCAAACACCGCTTGCCAAGGGGCGAATTGCGGGTGGTCTTGCACCATCAGGGCGCCAGAGGTCCCCCGGTGAAAAACGCCCTGGCCCAGGTCGGCCAGGTTGTAGGGCACCATGCCCGCCATCACCCTCAGTTCGGGCGCCTGGGCTTGGGCCAGTTCGGCATTGCCCACCCCGTTTTGAAACGATACCACCAGCGTGCCAGCAGGCAAACCTGCCGCAGTGAGTTGCTGCGCCGCCTCCACCGTGCCGGATCCTTTGACGGTGAGCAGCACCAAGGCGGGGGCCGGTTGGGACACCCCATCGGTGGAGGGATTCAGCTGAGGCAGGGCCTCATAGAGTTTCAAGGCGGCTGCGCTGATCTGTTGTTTTGGGTGTTTGAAATCACTGACCGTCAGGCCGTGTTCGCGCAGCGGGTTCAGCACTCGGGGACGGCCAATGAAGTTGACATCCACCCCGGAGGCTGCCAGACAGCCGCCCAGGTAACAGCCAACGCTGCCTGCGCCCATGATCCAGACAGGACCCGGAATGTCAACCATGCTCATGCGGTCATGATAGCCAATCTCAGCGCGGCGCATTACCATGCACGTCCACTCCCCCTAGAGGTTTTGATGAACGCCCAAGATCATTTGCCCAGCACCTTGCAACAATGGAACGAGCAATTAGAGACCGTTTTAAGCCGCCAAAAATTGGCCCGGCAGGCTCAAACGAACGAGCCAGGCCCCGCCGAGTCGGCCCAGAAGTTGGCGGGGAAGTCAGGTCTGGAAGTCATGACCCTGATGCTGGAGGGCGGTTTTAGCGCCCCCAGGATTTCTGAAACCATGGACTTTTATTTGGTGGAAGTGGCCGATGGACTGGCCATTTTTCAGGGCACGCCCCAGGCCAAACACTTCAACCCGATGGGGTCTGTGCATGGTGGGTGGTTTGCGACCTTGTTGGATTCGGCTTTGGGTTGCTGCGTGCACACCCAACTGCCGCCAGGCAAGGCGTATACAACGTCTCAGTTGAACGTGAACATTGTGCGTGCTGCCAATGCCAAAACGGGCCCTTTGCGGGCCATTGGGCGGGTGGTGCACATGGGGCGGCAGGTGGCGACCTCGGAAGCCAAAATCGTGGATCCCGAGGGCAAGCTGTACGCGCATGCCACATCAACGTGCTTCGTGTTTGATGCGCGTTGACCTGGGTTGATGCGGGGGAGGCTTAGGCCGCCCCGTTGGACTCAATAGTTGCGATTGCCACCACCGTAGCCGCCGCCACCGAAGCCACCACCGCTGCGGGGGGGGCGAGCTTCCATGGGGCGAGCAATGTTGACCGTCAGGTCACGGCCACCCATGTTTTTACCGTGCAGGCCGTCGATGGCGGCCTGGGCTTCTGCGGGGCTGGACATTTCGACAAAGCCGAAACCTTTGGAGCGACCCGTGTCGCGTTCCATCATCACTTTGGCCGATTGAACGTTGCCAAAGGCAGAAAATTCTTGTTGGAGGTCATCGTCACGGACCGAGTAAGACAGATTGCCGACGTACAGTTTGTTGCTCATGGTAGAGCCTTTCAGAAAAATGCGCCCTTGAAAATTTGGGCGCTGGTTTAAAAGATGAAAATATGCGGGAGGAATCGGGTAATCAACGCTTGCGTTTGAACGCAGGCTTGCCTGCGCTGGGCATGCGGTTTTCGATGTGCCGGAAGGTCACGCGTCCCTTGGACAAGTCATAAGGCGACATCTCCAAGGTGACTTTGTCGCCAGCCAAGATACGGATCTTGTGCTTGCGCATTTTGCCGCCGGTGTAGGCCACCAATTTGTGACCATTGTCCAGCGTGATGCGGTACAGCATGTCAGGCAGCACTTCGTCGACCTTGCCTTGCATTTCGATCAGTTCTTCCTTGGCCATGAGGCCTCCTTTTGAATGTTGGGGGTCATGCCAGTGAAGCGGGGTTCAAGAGCCAATAACGGCCCTGGGCCGCTGCGTAGGTCAGGGCACTGTCAGGGTTGTTGAACTCGGGCTTGAAGGTGTAGACCCGGTCATTGGTTTGAGTGCCTTGACCTCTGCGAATGGAGAGAGACGCAATGAAGCGGCCTGCCACATCCGTGCGGGTCAGCGGGGTGATAAGAAATTTGCCCACAGTAAAGGGCAATGAGGAAATCGAAGACATCAATAAAAACTCAGCAATAGCGGCCCTATCGGGGTCGCGAGAGTGAAGCTTGCCAAGGGAAAAGTGTGACCACCGATGCGCTCGGCGTTAATGAGCGGGGGTGGAGGTGTGCGGTGTTGGGGGCGCCGCTGCCGAAATCAAACCTCGTTGCAGCGAAGGAAAGCAAATGACTGCAACCGCGCTATTGTACCTTTATTGGAGCGGGACGCGCGAAACCGGCATTTTCATGCTTGGCTGGTTTGAATGTGCAAGGCGGTTCTGAGGCGGCGCACCTCGTGTTGCAAGTCTAAAATCAGCGCGGCAACGTCCAGCGCCACGCCGAAGTCTCGCTCCAGCCGTTTGGCTTCGAGTGCGGTCTTCAGGTCATGGCTGTCAAAGCGCCAAACCTGGGGTGGCTCACTGGCGTTGGGCACGACGAGGATGCCCACCGTCACCAATTGCTGCACCCATTCAATCTGGGCGCCGCAGGCATGGGCCAATTCGTCAATGGCCAGTGGGTGTTCGTGGTCAACGACGAGGGTGGTCGTGAAGGTGTAAGTGGACATGCTCAGACTCCTCCTGTGGCGAGGTGGCGACGCGGATCAAACGGCGCTGCTTGGGCCAATTGTGCATAGGCCTGGCGTGCGGCTTCGGTGTTGGCGGGTGGTAAGGCGATTTCAAGCAACAGGTACAAATGGCCGGGCGGTTCGCCGGGCAGGCCGCGCTCCTTGAGCCTCAGTTTGAGGCCGTTGCGGGCATTCGGGGGGATGGTCACTTCCACCACCCCGCCCTTGGGCGTGGGGACTTTGACTTGTGCCCCCAACGCGGCTTCAGTGGGGGTGACCGGCAGGTTCATGTAGAGGTCTTGCCCGTCGACACGGTACAAGGGGTGCGCTGCCAGGCGGACTTCCAAATACAGGTCGCCGGCGGCTTCGCCCCCATGGCCTGGCATGCCTTGCCCCGCCAAACGGATGAATTGCCCAGGATGCACGCCCGCCGGAATTTTCACGCTCAAGGTCCGGTTGACATAGCTGGGCTGATCTTGCGGGTCCAGCACCAACGCACGCAAAGTGATCTCGCGCTCGACCCCCTGAATGGCGTCTTCGATGGCAATTTCAATGGCTGCGTGGTGGTCTTCGCCCCGCGCCCGGTAGGGCTGGCGTTGTGCACCACGGTGCTCGCCTTTGCCAAACACAGAGGCAAAGAACTCACTGTAATCCGCATGATCCGCTGGCCCCGAATGGGGGCCGCGGTGAAATTCGAATCCCTGATCCCAGCCGGGCTCGGCAGTGCCATGGCCCTGTGCCACCCGATCGGCCAGGGAGTCGTATGCGGCCCGCTTTTCTTTGTCCCGCAGCACATCATTGGCCTCGTTCACCTCGCGCATGCGCTCTTGTGCATCGGGCTCCTTGCTGACATCCGGGTGGTATTTGCGGGCCAGCTTGCGGTAGGCCTTGCGCACCTCCTCCTCCGAGGCGGTGCGTTCAATGCCCAGTGTCTTGTAATAGTCCTTGAAGTCCATGTTGCATCGCTTTCTGGGGGCGTTGAGATGGGGCCGCAGTGGTGAAGCATTGCGAGAACAGCTGCCAATCGAATTTTAGGGCTCCCGCCAGCGGCATCAAATGGGTCACCCTAGCCCATGAGCACCAGTGCGGGCGGCTGCGAAATTATGCTCCGAGCAGTCGGCGAGCGAGCACGGTTCGCATGTCACGCCGCCTATCAGCGATCAGATAAGTGATGACTTGCCTGGGCCCCGCCTCCAAATCCGCCTTAAACTTAAATTGAATCTAAATCGTTGATTTCAAATGGATAAAGGCCGTGGCCTTTATCTTTGCATATGGTGGCGGATAGTTGCCCGAGAGCAGACCGACTCGCCGAGCCCATAATTGCCGGTGAGGAAGACTGCGAAATGGCGCGTATTTGTCACCGAGAGAGCAGTTCGACGTAGGCTTGGTAACTGTAACTTCTGTTTTTTTTCTGGCCCGTCATTTCCGCCACGATGCCCAGATCTTCCAGCACCTTGACCGCAGCCGTCGCTGTCGGAAAACTCGTATCCAGCTGCTGGCGAACGCGCTCGATCGTGAAGCGCGGCATCATGGGCAGCATTTCAAACAAGCGGTAGCTGGCCGGCCCCGCCTTGGGCGACTGAAGTAGGCGCTTGCGGTCCGCAGCCACCAGACTGGCTACTTTGATGATGTTGCGCTCTGCGTCTGCGGCTGCCACGGCCACACCCTCAAGGAAGAAGGTCACCCAGGTTTCCCAATCGCCCTCGGTACGGATGGCCGACAGACGACGGTAGTACTCGGCCTGGTGTTGCTTCAGATAGCCGCTGAGATACATCAGCGGCTCGACCAGCAATCCACAGTGCTCGAACAGTGCCGCGATCAGCAGGCGGCCAATTCGCCCGTTGCCATCCAGAAAAGGATGAATGGTCTCAAACTGCGCATGGATGAGCGCCACCCTCACCATGGGCGGCAAGTCCGGCCCATCGTCATAAATGAAGCGCTCCATATCGGCCAACAAAGCCGGCACGTGCTCCGGCGGTGGCGGCACGAAAGCGGCGTTGCCCGGCCGCGTGCCGCCGATCCAGTTTTGTGATCGGCGCAGCTCTCCTGGCTGCTTGCCTGCACCTCTGGCACCATTGAGGAGCAAGTGGTGCGCCTCGCACAGCAGCCGTAGGCTGATGGGCAGCCCGTTGGGGTCACGTAATTGCTCTTGAACCCAACGGAAGGCCTGCAGGTAATTGGTCACCTCCTCCACGTCCTCGGTGTTGCTGACCTTGAATCCCGCCTCCTCATCGAACAAATCGGTCAGTGTGGCCTGCGTGCCCTCGATCTGCGACGTCAGCAATGCCTCCTTGCGGATGGCGCTGTACAGCAGCCAATCCACTGACGGCACCAGGCCCGACACACCTGCGAGGCGAGCGAGCGCCAATTCGGCTTGGCGATTGAGTTCAACGTAGACGACAGGCGCCAAAGCTGGTCCTGCCGGCGGCAAGGGATGGGGCACGAACGCCCTCACCGGCTCACCCAGAGTCGTGGAGATGGCGTAGGTCCCGGTGTCTCGATTCATTGAAAGTTTGCTTTAACCGCAACGTTCAAATTAAACCATTCTTTAATTTAAATTGCAAGCATGAAAGACTTCTTTCATGTGACGTCTGATGTACCGGCGCTCTGCAACGACGGCAATGGGGGTGGATCCGGGTTCGGTTCAGACGGGTTGCCCTGTGCTGGGGTAGCTGCCCAATGCCAGGCGTTTTTCTTTGCCATCAGTGCGGTACTTCCATTACCATCGCTTTGATCCGTTGGGGCTGACTTCAAGGTAAAGCCCACCGGCATCAGCCAAACGTACCTGGGTCTTTTCGGGCGGGCAAGTGGCGTTTCTACATTGAGCATCGGTCAGCATGGGGAACCTCTTTGGTTTCGCTGGGGGGCGGGGGAACAAAACACATTTTCTCTGCCCCCTTGCGTATGTTCCCCTGATTGTTCCCCCGTTTTGTTTTGGCTGTCAACGCACCTCAATGAACGTCAGCGGACTGCAAAGCCTTGATTTACCAATGAAAAAGGGCGTTCACTGGAGGTCAGCGAACGCCCTTGGATTGGCATATGGTGGTGGGACAGCACCCGGCACGCAACGACCATTGAAAGTACGCAATATCGAGATTTTGGCAAGTTGCGAAAGCCTGATAGCGCGAGCCAAAACCGGGGATTGACAGACCAAAAGCTGCGGACGCTCGATGCCGTTGTGATCTCCGATCGGTTGCCAATATCGCCATAAAACCGCGTCTGATTCAATTCCCGTTTTCGGAATCAAACCCGCGTCCGCAAGCTCGGCGTGCGGAGATTGACCACCTTAATCGCCGCACATGTTGCGGTGATTGACTTGCGTTTGCGGTGAATAGGCTCCATAATCTCCGCATGAAAAGCGGAGATTACACCTACATCTGGCAAGCCCCAGACTGGCCGAACTGGCGCTACGACCTGACGACCTTGGCTCAGCCTTTGGCTGACGTTAGTCGTGCCCAAGGCTTGCTCATGGGACGGTTGGCTGACGTTGGCATGGCCTTGCGTGATCAGGCAAGTCTTTCGGCCTTGACCGAGGACGTCATGAAGACCAGTGAGATCGAGGGCGAGCACCTGAACGTGGAGTCCGTTCGATCATCCATTGCCCGTCGCCTCGGCGTTGACATCGGCGCACTGGCTCCGGTGGATCGCCATGTCGAGGGCGTCGTTGAAATGGTGCTTGATGCAACAGCTAACTGCCAGTCTGCCATCACTCGGGAGCGCTTATTCGGGTGGCACGCCGCACTCTTCCCGACCGGCTACACCGGCATGTCCAAAATCAATGTTGGCGCTTGGCGCGATGATGCGACCGGTCCCATGCAAGTGGTCTCGGGCCCCATCGGCCGCCAGCGGGTTCACTTTGAGGCGCCACCAGCCGATCAACTTGATGCAGAAACCGAAGGTTTTCTGAAGTGGGCCAACGCTCCAACTGGCGAGCCACCGTTAATCAAAGCCGGACTAGCGCACCTTTGGTTTGTGACCTTACATCCATTTGATGATGGCAATGGCCGTATTGCGAGAGCGGTGGGCGATTTATTCCTCGCTCGCGCCGATGGCTGCCCTCAGCGCTTTTACAGCCTGTCGGCACAGATTCAGCGCGAACGCAAGGCTTACTACGACATCCTTGAGCGCACCCAAAAGACCTCCCTCGACGTGACGGAGTGGCTGGCGTGGTTCCTCGACACACTACATCGGGCGGTCAACCAGGCACAAATCACGATGGATGCCGTGCTGGCAAAGACACGCTTTTGGCAACGTTGGGCCACGACACCACTGAATGAGCGACAAGTGAAGTTGATCAACAGACTGCTTGATGGCTTTGAAGGGAAGCTCACCAGCAGCAAGTGGGCATCTATCGCCAAGTGCTCACCAGATACCGCATTGCGCGACATTACCTATCTTTTGACGCGAGGCGTTTTGCGCAAAGCCAATGCTGGTGGCCGCAGCACGAGCTATGAGTTGCCCCAACTGCCTGAATAGGTAGTCGGTCCCGCAGTTTCATTGTAACCCGCATGAATGCTGAGTTTTTTCCATTTTTTTGTGATCGATTTCTCTCTCAAAAGAGTTAATCTGATATCGAAATCAGAGAGATTTTGAACCAGGGGGCTAGCTCACTATTGATTTGGCCAGATGAAGTTTGAATTTTCAAGCGGCATATTTGACTCGTGGGTCTTGGAAAAAACTTTTAACCCGCTCGGGTGATTGTTCGCGTTTGAACATGTGTTCTGTCGCGGCGAGTTTCAGTTTGGCCTTGGTGCATATCCAATCCAGCACCGCATCCATTGTCTGACTACGCGTGGCGAATTTTTGACCATAAATGCACGCAGCCTTCAGGCGTCCCCAGAAGCTTTCCGTCGGGGCGTTATCCCAGCAGTTGCCTTTGCGGCTCATGGA
>CAIUTG010000218.1 GCA_903902035.1 uncultured Curvibacter sp.
CCACAAAGTCGGCAGCGGCTTGGGCGTCGGGACGGTAGACCGCCAATTGAACGCCGTAATGGGCTTGTAGCCTGTCCATCAAAGCCAAGGTCTCTGGGTGCAGCTGGCCGGTTTCCAACACAAAGAGGCTCAAGGCCGGGTGGTTCAACCAACCCGCTTGGCGCAGGAGTTCGGTGATGACCATGTCTTCCACGCCCAGGCTGGAGGCTTGCGTGACCAAGCCGCCGTCGCGGGTGAAGTCGGTCAGGGCGTTTTTGAGCAAGCTCAGGCTGTTTTGAACTTTTTGGTCAAAGTCCTTGGAGACCTGGTGGGCGTAGAGGGAAATGGCAGACATAAATGCGGGGTGAGGGGCAGTCAGGAAAAAATGGCCTGGGCATGGACCGCATCGGCTTGGTAAAAGCGGGGGTAGCGGTCAAATTGACGCTGGGCGTCGGAGGCGTCCACGCCCGCTTTGAGCACGGCCACATCAAAGCCGCAGCGGCTCAGGGAGACCAACTGGTCAATCAGCACGTCGCCGGTGGCGCGAATTTCGCCGTCAAAACCCAGGCGGCGACGCAAGCAATAGGCTTGGCTGTAAGCGCGGCCATCGGTGAATTTGGGAAAGTGCAGGTCGACCCGATGGATGCCGTCGAGCGAGACTTCACGGGGATCGGCGTCGTTGGGCAAGCTCAAAACGCCGGCGGCGGGTTCGGACAGATGGGCTTCTTGAACGACTTCGGGAGCGGTGGCAGAAAGAATTTTCATAACAATCAACTTGGGTGGCTGCTTGGGGGTGGGGGGTTAAGCCGTGGTGGCCGACGCCTCGGCGCTCGATGAACGTGCCGTCGAGTGGCGTGCCCCGTTGGCAGCGGTTTTGAAGGGCTCGTGACTCACCCGGCGCAGGGTGGTGATGAAGTTCTCGCCACTCAAACGCTGGTCGCGGTAGGTGTTCAAAATGGCTTCCAGCACCTCGGGCACTTCGTCGCTGGCAAACGAAGGACCGACGACCTTGCCAGCCCCGGCGGGGCCGCTCAAGTCCGAACCATCGGAGCCACCCAGGGTGACCTGGTACCACTCCTTGCCATCTTTGTCGACGCCCAAAATACCAATGTGGCCACTGTGGTGGTGGCCGCAGGAGTTGATGCAGCCGCTGATGTGCAGGTCGATTTCACCCAGGTCGTCGAGTTCGTCCAGATCCTGGTAGCGCTCGGTGATGGCTTGCGCAATGGGCAGCGAACGGGCGTTGGCCAGGGCACAAAAGTCGCCACCGGGGCAGGCAATCATGTCACTCAGCAAATGCACATTGGGGCTGGCCAAACCGGCGGCCTTGGCGGCCTGGTAGAGCGCTTGCAAATCCGAGGCGGCGACCCAGGGCAGCAACACATTTTGATCGTGGGTGACGCGGGCCTCACCGGCGCTGAAGCGGTCCACCAGATCGGCCAACTCATTGAGCTGATCTGCGCTGGCATCACCCGGGTACTGACCACGGCGTTTGAACGACAGGGTGACCGCGCGCAAAGCGGGGTTTTTGTGTGCCGCGACATTGCGGGCCAACCAACGCGCAAACAGGGGCTCTGCCGCCGCGGCTTGGCGCAAGGCTTGTTCGGTGGCCTCGGCGCTGGGTTTGTGCTGGTTGGCAGACTGGAGCTGCGGCGGGACAAACGAGGCGCTGATGCGGGCCAGTTCGGCTTCGGGGAGGGTGTGCAGGCCACCGTCGTGTTCGACGATTTGTTTGAACTCGGCTTCGACCTCATCAAAATAGCGCTGACCTTCGGCTTTCACCAGGATTTTGATGCGGGCCTTGTAGATGTTGTCACGGCGACCAAAGCGGTTGTAGACCCGCACGATGGCTTCGAGGTAATTCAGGATTTGTTGCCAGGGCAAAAACTCGCGGATCACGCTGCCCACAATCGGGGTGCGGCCCATGCCGCCGCCGACCAACACCTTGAAGCCCAACTCACCGGCCTGGTTTTTGACCAGGTGCAAGCCCACATCGTGCCAAGCCGTGGCCGCACGGTCTTCAGTGGCGCCGATGACGGCAATTTTGAATTTGCGTGGCAAAAAGGCGAACTCGGGGTGCAGGGTGCTCCACTGGCGCATGATTTCGGCAAAGGGCCGGGGGTCGGCCACCTCATCGGGGGCGATGCCCGCGCGCTCGTCGCTGGTGATGTTGCGGATGCAGTTGCCGCTGGTTTGAATGCCGTGCATGTTGACGCTGGCCAGCAAGTCCATCACGTCGGCCGATTTGTCCAACGGAATCCAGTTGAATTGCACGTTTTGACGGGTCGTGAAGTGGGCGTAATGGGTGGGCAAGGGCGCGCTGCCGTGGCCGACCGCGCCGGGGGGCAGGTGCTGGCCAATTTGACTTTGTGTGGCCAAGGCCTGGGCCAGCAGTTCAGGGCTCGGGGCGTCAAAATCGCGGGCAATGGTGGCCAGTACGCGCAGTTGGGCGCTGGACAGTTCGCCATAAGGCACGGCCACGCGCAGCATGGGCGCGTAGCGTTGCACATACCAGCCGTTTTGCAGCCGCAAAGGCCGGAATTCGTCGTCGCTCAGCTTGCCAGCTTGCCAGCGGTTCAGTTGATCGCGGTGTTGGGCGGCACGGGCTTGAACGAATTGCCGATCAAATTCGGTGTATTGGTACATTTTTAAAAAAAGAAAACGATTAAATGGCGAGTAATTTGGTGCCAGCGTAGGCCAGCAACAAAGACAGCAACGAGCGCACGAAGCGCTCAGGCAGCCGGTGGGTGAGGTGGGAGCCAATCCAAATGCCGGGCAGGCTACCTGCCAACAGTTTGGCCAGCAGCCACCAGTCTACCGTGCCCAGGCCCGCGTGTCCCAGGCCCGCCACCAAAGTCAGGGGCACGGCATGGGCAATGTCGGCGGCGACGATTCTTTTGAGCGGTAATTGGGGGTAAACGACCATCAAAACCAGCACCCCAATCGCGCCCGCGCCGACCGAGGTCAATGTCACCAAAACGCCAATGGTCGCACCAAACAGCACCGGCAAGACCGGGTGCAGCGGCTGGGTGGGGGCCAACGGCAAGGCGTCAGGCAGCGCCCCCAGGTCGGTGTTGGGAGGGCGTTGGCCTTTCAACGCCTTGTACAGGGTGGCCACCGCCGTCAGCATGAGGGCCACGCCCAGGGTGGTGGTCATGGCATGTTGAACTTCTGGGCTGGTGGCACCCAATTGTTCGAGGGCATACAGCGTCAACAAGCAGGCGGGAATGCTGCCCATGGCCATTTGGAATACCACGGGCCAGTCAATGCGCTTGGCGCGGGCCAGCTGAACAGAACCGCCAAATTTGGTGCCAGCGGCAAACAACAAGTCGGTGCCGATGGCCAAATGGGGCTTCATGCCAAAAAAGAAAATCAGAATGGGCGTCATCAGCGAGCCCCCGCCGACACCGGTCAAACCGACCACCAGACCGACAAACAAGCCGGCGAGAGAAAAAGCCAAATCATGCATCGATGGGAATGTAAGGGTTTGGCCTTAGAAAACAAAATACTTATTTATTTGGCCCCTATACAAAATAGTAATTTAGAGGAATTTTCTTTCTGCCAGCAAGGCACGGGCATGGGCGGCTTCAAGGGGCAGGGGTTCACCACAGGCCCAAGAGGCCAACAAGTCGGCGCAAAGCAAGGCCCAGCTCAGGCCCCGCGCGCCCATGGCCGTGCACAGCCACAAACCCGGTTGGTGAAGGGGGTCGACTGGACCAACCCAGGGCAGGCGGTCGGGGGAGGTGCAGCGGATGCTGGCCCAGGCCTTCAACTCGGGCCAAGGGGTCGGTGCCTCGGTTGGGAGGCCGTGCCCCCTTAGGTTTTGGGCCGCGAGTGCAGGCAGCAGGGCGTTTAACTTGGTCAGATTTTTTTGGTTGTCCAGCAGTGTGCAAGGCACGGCCCGGTTCAGTTGCGTCAGCTGGGCCCAATCGGCTTGTCCTGGGCTGCGGTCAAAAGTGGCGCCGGTGTACCAGGCGGTGGTTTGCGGCTCGGTCAGCGCCCCCAGGGGGACGTGGGCAATCAGGCTGCCATGCCCGTTGACTGGCAGCGGAGGCCAGGTGGGGGCCTGTGTGGTTGAGGGCGGGGTTTCGGCCCAGCTGACCTGCCCTCGCACAGCGTCCAAGGCCATGCGCTCGGCCCTGGACGGGGCCTGGCTTTGTGACAACAGGCTGGGGCTGAAAGGCCCGCCAGCCAAGATCACCCAGCTTGCCTGGGCGAGCCGTTGACCCTGCTCCCCCAGAGCCTCCCATTGGGTTGGGGAACCCCCTGCTGGCCCATTGCCGGGCAGCAGGGCGTGGACCGCACGCTGGCCCCTGAATTCGATGCGGGGGTGAGCCAGCAGGGAACGCACCAACTCGGCGGGTTTGACCCAACCGGCATAGGGGTGCCAGGTCACGGGGTCTTGGGCGGAAAGTCCCAGGCTTTGTTTTTGGGTGAGGCTGGCCTCATGGCTGCACAGGTGTTCGGGATGGGTCCGGCTGGAGGCCTGTGCGCCGACGCCTGCCCGACCGTGGAGGCGGTGCTCCAGCACGCCACAGGGCGACCAGTCGGTGCCCTGACGCAAACCGCGTTGGGCGGCTTGCCACGTGAGGCGAACGCCGTTGCGGGTGATTTGCGACAAACGACCATCGTCCGATGAATAGTGGGGGCCAAAAATGCCCACCGGCAAACCCGAGCCCACCGAGGCCGGTTCGGTGGCGGCATCCAACACCGTGACGGACCAGCCCCGATCGGCCAAGGCACGGGCACAAGCCGCCCCGGCCAGCCCGGCGCCAATCACCAGCACTGGCTCAGAGGGGGCGACAGAACTCCCAGGGCGAGTCCAGGGCTGAACCAGGGGGCTTGGGCGTCGAGGCACCCAGTGGGGGTCATAGGTGGCGGTGGTCAAGGGGGGGTGCGGTGGCTCCGCTAACACAAAGCCCACCGCCTTGAGCAGGGCCGTGGCTTGTCCAGTCGCATCGACGCCACGCAACAGGGTGCCGCGCCGACAGAGCTTGGCCAGTTGTTTCAGGTCCTCGGTTTGGCCGTCCCAAATCACCTCGTCGGCTTGAAAATCCAGTGCCCGCAGCAGGGTGTGACGCTCGCCAATGCACAGCGTCAAAACGACTTGTTGCTGCTCAAATTGCAGCCGATGAAAGCCCGCTTGCAAGCCCCACCATTGCGCCAGCAGGGCATGGACCAAGCCCGGGTCTAGCGGGGTGGGGCTGGCTTGTAATTGGGCGCGAACCTCCGCTGAGGTGGGGGCCTGGCTCAGCACCGCCACATGGTGAAGCCGCCGAGTGACGGGCCCCTGCGGCGACCCGCGCCAAGCTTGCCAAGCCTGAAGAAAGGCCTGGCCAAAGCCAAAATTCAGGTCCAGCGTGATCAAGCCGAAGCCGAACCGGCTTTAGGCCGAGGTGGGGGGCACATAGCCTTGGGCGGCGTCGGCACCGTTGCCGAAAAAATGGTTTTCCATTTGGCGTGCCAAATACTGGCGGGCGCGTTGGTCGGCCAGATTCAGCCGGTTTTCATTGACCAACATGGTTTGCTGTTTCAACCAAGCCGCCCAGGCCTCTTTGCTGACGCTTTCCCAAATGCGCTTGCCGAGCTCACCAGGGTAGGGCGGAAAGTCCAGGCCTTCGGCTTCGTGTCCTAGTTTGATGCAGTTGACCATGCGTGCCATGTGGGGGATCCTCAATTTGAAATGACTTGAGCTGGGATTATCCCAGCTTCAAATTGGCTTTTTTTGATGAGGTCAATTCAAGGTTTGGGCATACGCCGACAGTGCCGCCATGTCCGCGGGTGACAGGCTGGCCGCCGCGCTCGCCATGGTGCCGTCCATGTCGGCGCGTTCGCCTGAATGCAGGTGTTGCAACTGGGTCAGAAAATAATCGGCGCGCTGTCCGGCCAACCTGGGCACGTGTTTTTGGCCTTGCAATTGGTTGCCGTGGCAAGACGAGCAAAACTGCGCTTGTGCCAATTGCTCCCCTTGGCGGACCAAGGCCGCATCGGCAAAGGGCTGGCCTTTGGGCGCAGGCAATTGGCTGAAATAGGCGGCCAAGTCGCGCATGTCTTGTTCAGAGAGATTGGCGGCAATGGCTTCCATCCCGCCGCCACGCCGGCGTTGGTCGCGGAACTGCAGCAGCTGGTAAAAAATGGACAGGGGAGGCTGGGCCGCCAAATGGGGCACGCCCGCCTGCGAGGACTGCCCCGCCTCGCCATGGCAGGCCACGCAAGCCAAGGCTTGGGCCTTGGCCCGGCCTTGGGCGGGATCCCCAGGGGCGGCCCAGGCCGAAGCACTGAGGCAAAGTGCCCCGCTCAGAGCGTAAACCCGTGCCAGGCGCAGCATCATTTGCCGTAGCTCACGCGGAAGATGGCGCCGGTTTCATCGTCGGAGATCAACAATGAGCCATCCTTCATTTGCTGCACATCGGTGGGTCGGCCCCAGAACTCGTTGTTGTTCAGCCAGCCCGTGACAAAAGGCTCTTGCTTGACCACCTGGCCTTGCTTGTCCAGCACCACACGAATGACCTGGTAGCCCGATTTTTGGCTCTTGTTCCAAGAGCCGTGTTCGGCGATGAAGATGTTGTTTTGGTACTCAGCCGGGAATTGTTTGCCGGTGTAAAAACGCATGCCCAAGGCGGCCACGTGGGCCCCCAGTTTGGCGGTGGGTTTGTCAAACTCGTCGCAGCTGCGGCCCTTGCCGTAAATGGGGTCGAGCAGGTCGCCCTGGTGGCAGAAGGGGTAGCCAAAATTCATGCGCTTGGCGGTGATGTGGTTCAAGGTGTCATTGGGCAGGTTTTCATCCACCCAATCACGGCCATTGTTGGTGAACCACAGTTCTTTGGTGGTGGGATGAAAGGCCATGCCCACGCTGTTGCGCACGCCGGATGCCACGGTTTCCAGGAGGTTGGTGTCCAGGTTCAGGCGCACGATCTGCGCGTGGGTGACGGGCTGGGCCACGATGTTGGCGGGCGTACCGATTTGAAAATACAGGTACTTGCCGTCGGGGCTCAGGGTCATGAACTTCCAGCCGTGGGGCTCGTCCTTGGGCAGCGCGTCAAAAATCACTTTGGGGGCGGGCGGCGCATCCAGATTGGCTTCGATGTTGTCGTAGCGGTTGATGCGCTCCAGCTCCGCCACATAAAGATTGCCGTCTTTGAAGGCCACGCCATTCGGGCGGTGCAGGCCCTTGGCCAAGACCTTGACTTCGCGGTGGTCGCCTTTGTCGAGCACGGCGTAGACATTGCCTGTGAAGCGCGAGCCCACATACAAAACCCCGCTGGGACTGAGGGTCATGGAGCGGCCATTGGGCAGCCCGGTGGCCCAGAGTTCAATTTTGAAACCCGCCGGTACTTTGAGTTGCTTGACCGGAATGTCCTCTGCGGCGGCGGCGGTTACACCGGGGGGGTTGGGCACCAGGTTCAGTTTGAGTTGCTCGGGCGTGCGGCCTTGGGCCCAAGTGGGGGGGACGGCAGCGGCAGGCGCAGCACTGGGCGCCGGGGCCGCAGCGGGCGCCGTGGGTGGGGTTTGGCCAAGGGCTGGCAAGGCCAGGCCCAAGGTCAGGCAGGCGGCCGCCAAGGCATGAAGTCGGCGGGGTTGAACCGTGGTGGGGCGGGGTGAGAGTCCAGTTTTTTTCATGAGGTCTTCCTTTTAAACGGTAAGGGGTGGGATGAAAGGGGCTGGGTCCAGATCAAATGACCCGAAATCCGTGGCTGGCGTCACGACTGAGTTGATCGACCAAACCGAACTCCCAGTCCAGATAGGCTTGCATGGCTTCGCGAGGGGCGTCGGTGCCTTCATAAGGGCGGCGGTAGCGGTCGATGCGGGGCGAAGCCAGTTGGGTTTCGCCCGGCACCAAGTGCTGGCCCGCTTGAACCCAAGCGGCGTTGCCGCCCGTCAAGACCCACACCGGCAGACCGGAAATTTGAGCCACTTCCTGTGCCGCATAGGGTGAAACCAGGCCGGTTTCACAGGTCAAAACCAGGCGATGGACTTGGGGCTGTGAGCCCCGGTTCTGGCCAGCGGGCAGCAGGGCGCGCAAGTCTTGGCTCAAACGCGAGCGCAAGATCCAGACGGCGCCGGGGACATGGCCTTTGACGTAGTTGGCGCTGGTGCCCAGGTCCAGAACCAGGGTGCCCGGAGCCGCCAGCCATTCGGCCAGTTGTTGGGGCTCGGTGCTGGGCGGGGTGCCCGCCGGTGAGGCCGAGGTCGCAGGTAAGGGCAGGGGGAGGGGCAGGGGCGCTGGGCCGGTTTCGGTCAGCTGTGCCTGGGTCACGCCATCCAGCACATGCACCTCCCAATTCATTTGTGCGAGCCAAGACGCGCTCATGTTGGCACGCACCCCATCGTCGTCAAACAGCACGATGCGTGCGCCGCGCACGGGGGCAGAAAAATCGGTTTCCTGCACCAATTGACCGCCTGGCGCGCTGCGAAAACCCGGCAGGTGTGCGGCCAAGAATTCTTCTGGGGTGCGCACATCCAGACAATAGGTGGTGCGCGCCTCTTGCTTCCAGCCTTCTAACCGCGCTGCGTTGGCGCGTTGCACCCCGGCGCGGTCGGCCACCGCGCGGGCGCGCCGGGCGGCTTGTTGGCGCTCGGCTTCGGTCACGGGTTTGAATTTTTCTTGGGCCCCACGGGCCAGTTCTTGGCCGGCCAGGGTCCAGCCAATGGTGCCGTTGCGCAGGGCGGTGATGCGGTTGGGCAGGCCCGCATTCACCAGGGATTGGGTGCCAATGATGCTGCGGGTGCGACCCGCGCAGTTGACCACGATGTGGGTGTTGGGGTCCGGCGCCAGGGCGGCGGCGCGCAGCACCAGCTCGGCCCCTGGCACGCTGATGCCGCTCGGGATGCTCATGGTTTGGTACTCGTCAAAGCGGCGCGCATCCAGCACCACCAGATTGGCTTTTTGCTCGATCAGGGCTTTGACTTCGGGGGCCGACAAGGAAGGCGTGTGGCGCTCATGCTCGACCAGCTCGCCAAAGGCTTTGCTGGGCACGTTCACGTCTTTGAAGACCTCGCCCCCATCGGCAATCCAGCCCTGCAATCCGCCTTCCAGCAGGCTGACCTGGGTGTAACCCAAGGCCTGCAGGCGCTGCGCCGCAATCGGCGCCAGGCCTTCGCCGTTGTCCATCACCACCACGGGGGTGTTCAGGCGGGGAATGCGGGTCCAGGCATCGGCTTCCAAGCGGCCCAGGCTCATTTGCGCGGCAAACAGGGGGTGGCATTGGGCAAACGGGTCTTCTTCCCGGACATCGAGCAGGGCAATTTCCTCGTTTTGGCGGAGGGCTTGGTGGACTTGGGCAAATCGGGTCATGGCAGCTTGTTTCGGAGTTCTTGAGAGCGGTCCCACAGATTGGGCAGTTGGGTGTTGCTGTAGCCGGAGACAAACGGTTTGATTTGGCCTTCGGGGGTGAACACCGAACGCATCACCCCACCGATATTGGCCCCATAAACATGGATGCTGATGCTGGTCGAATCACTCAGGCCATTGGCGACCTGGTGCACATCGCCAATGCGGGGCGACACGGCCTGAACCTGTCCGGGTTGCAGCCGGTGCAGGGGGCCTTGCGGCACCCATTGGCCTTGGGCATTTTGCGCAAAGGCCTGGGCCGTTTCCTCGCCGCGCAGCAGGCCGACCAGGCCCCAGACGGTGTGGTTGTGAATGGGCGTGCGCTGACCCGGCCCCCAAACAAAGCTCACCACGGAGAACCGTTCTTGGGCGTCAGCGAAAAGCAAATATTGTTGGTAGTGATCGGGGTGGGCTTGGGCATAAGCCTCGGGCAACCAGTCGTCGTGCGCCACCAGGTCAGCCAGCAAACCTTGGCCAGCTTGGAGCAACCGGGCTTCAGTTAAGCTGTCATCTTGGTCGGCGGGCCGAGGGGCTTCGACCAAGCGTGAAAAGGCTTGCACAAATTGCCGCAAACGGGACGGTTGGGGCATTTGGGGCATTGGGGGCAGCACAGGCGAAGTGGGAGACGGTGAAGCGGGCGGCATGTGGGGGGAGGCAAAAACCTTGCTTTTACTTTGCTTTTAAGATGCAGGCCTGAATTGTGAACAATAAATGGGGAAGCTGAAATGACTTTGACGGGCTGGGTGAAGCATGCGCGACAGCTGTTGATTTTGATGGCCCTGGTTTGCGTGGGTCTGCTCGCCTTTGGGCTTTATTTGCAGGAAGTTCAGGGTTTAGAGCCCTGCCCCATGTGCATTGTGCAGCGCGACGCCATGGTGGCGATTGCCGTTGGCAGTCTCTTGGCTTCTTTGTTCAAAGGCCGTTCAGGTCGAGGTCACGGCGCCTGGGTGTTGGGCGCTGCTTGGGTGTTGCTCGCCGCGGTTTTTGGTGCCTTTGTCGCCGCTCGGCAAAGCTGGTTGCAATGGTATCCCCCCACCATACTGACCTGTGGGCGTGACTTCTACGGCATGATTGAAGCGTTTCCCCTGCAACGCGTGGTGCCCATGATTTTCAAAGGCAGTGGGGATTGCACCGCCGTGACCTGGACTTTCTTGGGGGGCTCGATTGCCAATTGGTCCTTTGTTTGCTTCGTGGGTCTGGCCGCCTTGGCCTTGGCTTTGCTTTGGGCATTGCTGAAAACCCGGCGACAAGCCAAACGCCGGGGTTTTTCTTGATGCGGCTTAAAGCTTTTTGACCAAGACCTGACTTTTTCGGTCCCAGTTGTATTTGCGTTTGCGCGCTTCGGGGAGCCAGTCGGGATCGACCACCTGGAAGCCCCGTTTGAGAAACCAGTGCATGGTGCGGGTGGTCAGGACAAAAATGCTCTTGAGGCCCTGTGCCCGAGCGCGCTGCTCAATGCGTTTCAAAATCTTTTCGCCGTCGCCTGTGCCCTGGCTCTGAGGGGAAACGGTCAGCGCGGCCATCTCTGCGGTCTGGGCTTCAGGGTAGGGCGTCAAGAGGGCGCAGGCAAAAATCACCCCATCGTGCTCAATCACGGTGAAGTGTTCGATGTCGCGCTCGATCTCGGTGCGGCTGCGCTTGACCAAGGCCCCTTCTTTTTCAAACGGTTCGATCAATTGCAAAATACCGCCCACATCGTCGGCAGTGGCTTCGCGCAGTTCTTCGAGTTTTTCGTCCACCACCATCGTGCCAATGCCGTCGTGCACATAAATTTCGAGCAACAAAGCGCCGTCCACGGCAAAGGGCAGGATGTGGCTGCGCTCCACGCCCGCCTTGCAGGCCTCAACGCAATGCTTCAAGTAAAAGCCGATGTCGGTGGGTTGAGGGGCCGGGGGCAGCTCGCGCAGCAGTTTTTCGGCCGTGGCCAGGGGCAATTCGGTGTCGATGGGGTTGTCTTCGCTCTCGGGCGCCAGGGGTTCTTGGCGGATGCCGGGGATCTCGGTCAGGAAGATCAATTTGTCGGCTTGCAATTCGGCAGCGACGCGGGTGGCCACGTCTTCCATGCTGAGGTTGAATGCCTCCCCGGTGGGCGAAAAACCAAAGGGCGACATCAGCACCATGGCCCCGAAGTCCAGCGCATGGCGGATGCCGAGCACATCGACCTTGCGGACCAAGCCAGAGCTTTTGAAGTCCACACCATCGACGATGCCGACGGGCCGGGCAGTGATGAAATTGCCCGAGAGCATGCGCACGGTGGCACCGGCCATCGGGGTGTTGGGCAGGCCCATGCTGAAGGCCGCCTCGATTTCGTAACGCAGCTGACCGGCGGCCTCTTGGGCGCAATCCAGCGCCAACTCGTCGGTGATGCGGATGCCGTTGCAGTATTTGGGCTCTTGGCCTTTGGCCCGCAGTTGTTCGTTGACTTGGGGGCGAAACCCGTAGATCAAAACGATTTTGACGCCCATGCTTTGAATCAGGGCCAAGTCTTGGGCAATCAAGGACAGTTTGCCCGCCGCAATGGCTTCCCCGGTCAGACCGACGACAAAGGTTTTACCCCGGTGTGAGTGGATGTAGGGGGCCACCGAACGGAACCAGGGCACAAAGGTGAAGTTGAAGACAGCGGACATGGCGTGAACGGCAGGGGGGATTTAAGGGATGTCAATTTGGTGCAAGCCAAAATGGCCACGCCGGCGGTCTTCAAAGAAGCGTTCCAGGGTGAGTTTGACCGTTTTGAAGGCAATTTCATCCCAGGGTATTTCGGGTTCCGTGAAGAGCCGGGCTTCCTGGGTTTCGTAGCCGGGATCGAATTGATCGCTGAGCAACTGGGCCCGATAAAAAAAATGCACCTGACCGACCCGCACCACGTTCAGTAAGGAAAACAAGCCCTGCATCTCGATTTGAGCGCCAGACTCTTCGTGGGTTTCCCGCAGCGCCCCCTCGGCGGTGGTTTCGTTCAGTTCCATGAACCCGGCAGGCAGGGTCCACTTGCCCAAGCGGGGCTCAATGTTGCGTTTGCACAGCAAAATCCGGTCATCCAGATAGGGCAAGGTGCCCACCACGTTCAAAGGATTTTCGTAATGGACCACACCACAGGCCGGGCAAACCGCCCGCAGTTTGGTGTCCCCATCGTCGGGCAGGCGGTATTCAACGGCGGCACCGCAGTTCTTGCAGTGATTGATGGGGGCGCGCAAGGTCATGCTGGCTTGGGGTTCAAACCACTTGAAGGTTCAGGTCGGGCAGGCCATCGACCCCGGCATGGATCACATCGCCTGGCCTGACCGCTGCCACGCCGGCAGGGGTGCCGGTAAAAATCAGGTCGCCGGGGGCCAGCTCCCAGGCGGCCGACAGGTGTTCGATGATTTCGCCAAGGTTCCAAATCAATTGGTGAATGTGGCTGCTTTGGCGTAACTCACCGTTCACCTTGAGCCAAATGGCGGCATCGCCCAAGCCCGCCACCTGTGCGGCAGGCACCACCGGGCCGATGGGGGCAGACTGTTCGAAGGCCTTGCCAATTTCCCAGGGGCGACCTTGTTTTTTCATCTCGTTTTGCAAATCCCGACGGGTCATGTCCAGGCCCACGGCATAGCCGTAAATGTGTTGGGTGGCCTGGTCGGCAGGAATGTCGCGGCCACCCAGGCCCACCGCCACCACCAATTCGATTTCATGGTGCAGGTTTTGGGTGAGTGAGGGGTAGGCGATGCGGCCGGGCTGCTGGGGGTCGATGCTGACCAGAGCGTCGGCAGGCTTCATGAAGAAGAACGGAGGCTCGCGCCCCGTGAAGCCCATTTCCTTGGCGTGTTCCTCATAGTTTCGGCCCACGCAAAACACCCGCCGTACGGGGAAGCGTTGGGCCGACCCTTGTACCGGCAGGTTGACGGGGGGCGGCGCTGGGATGACAAATTCGACAGGGCTCATGGTGTGCATTTAATCAGGTGAGACACAATACCGCGACAGTCTACCCCGGAGATGGGGATTTTTTGGAAGGGCACAGTGCACCCATGCGGGCCTCCTTGAAGGTTTTTGACCCTGGCTTGCTCCTGTTGCAAGCCGATTGGCCTGCGCCACCCGGGGTGGTATGTGCCTGCACCACGCGCCAGACAGGGGTGAGCGAGCCCCCCTGGGACAGCCTGAACCTGGGCGACCATGTGGCCGATGCTCCAGCGTCGGTGCAGGAAAACCGCCGTCGCTTGCAACACCATGTCCAGCAACAAGGGGCCGGCCAGCTGGTGTATTTGCGGCAAGTTCACGGGGTCGAAGTGGTCGAGCCCCTGGCGGGTGAGACGCACTGGGAGGCCGATGGGGCCATCAGCCAGGACCCAGGGGTTTGCCTCATCATGCTGGTGGCCGATTGTTTGCCGATTTTGTTGACCGATCGGGCGGGGCGCACCGTGGCTGCGCTGCATGCGGGATGGCGTGGCCTGGCCGGGCAGGCGGGGGGCAATGTGGTGAGCCAGGCCCTGGCGGCCTTTGCCGAACGCGGGCACGGGGCGTCTGATTTGTTGGCCTGGCTGGGCCCCTGCATTGGCCCTCAGGCCTTTGAGGTGGGGGATGAAGTCCGTCAGGCCTTTGTCGCCAGGCTGGGGGCACAAGCCGCCGCCTGTTTCCAGCCTGCTCCCCCTGGGGTGGACGCGAAGGGCCGGGTTTTGCCCAAATGGCGGGCTGACCTGGCGGGCTTGGCGCGTGGTCACCTGGTCCGTGCCGGAGTGGGCGGTGTCTACGGCAACGACAGCAGCCCGGCTTGGTGCACGGTGAGCCAAGCCGACTTATTTTTCTCCCACCGTCGGGACACGGGGCGACTCGGTGCCAGTGGCCGTTTCGGGGCCTTCATTGGCTTGCGCCGCTGAATGGGTTTTTTCTTTGGCCCGACGTCGAGCCGGTCCGCCCAGGATGTACATCAGGATGCCCAACGGTAACAAACCGTACAAAACCAAGGTGAACAAAGCCCCCAGGTAACTGCCTTGGGGGTTGGTGGCCTCGGCCAACGCCATCATGACGGCGACATACAACCAAGCGATGGGGATGAGATACATTTTTGTGATGAAAATGGCAATTCGACAAGAAGGTGTCAGAAATGCAGATTAATATGTCATGCGCTTAAAACCTTGTCAGAGACGTCAGTGTTGGCATCCAACCGGTCAAAGAATAAATATGAGGAGCACAAACCATGGATTCTGAAGGCAATTTGGGTCAGAGCGCCCAACAATTTCAACAGATGCTGAGCCAGAGCTGGCGTCAGGCGCTGGAGTCCTTCAAAAACATGGGCCTGCCAGGGGCCGAGCAGTGGACCGCAGGCGCCACGCCCCCCCGTATCCAGTTTGATGTTGACCGACTCAAGCAGGTGCAGGAGAGCTACCTCAAAAACGCCACAGAACTCTGGAACGAAAGCCTCAAAGGGGCGCTGCATTTCAAGGACAAGCGCTTTGCTGGCGAGGCCTGGCCCCACAACCCAATGGCCGCTTATGCGGCCGCGGTGTATTTGCTCAACAGCAACACCCTCAACCAGTTGGCCCATGCGGTGGACGCCGATGAAAAAACCCGCGCCCGCTTGTGCTTTGCGGTCGAACAATTTGTAGCGGCTTCAGCACCGAGTAACTTTTTGGCCTTGAATGCCGAAGCGCAACAAAAAGCGATTGAAACCCAGGGCGAAAGCATTGCCCAAGGCTTGCATAATTTATTCGACGATTTGCGCCAGGGCCATGTCAGCCAAACCGATGAATCGGTGTTCGAAGTCGGGGTGAATGTCGCCACCACCGAAGGTGCGGTGGTGTTCGAGAACGAGCTGTTCCAACTCATTGAATACAAGCCTTTGACACCCAAGGTGCATGCGCGCCCCTTCTTGCTGGTGCCGCCCTGTATCAACAAATACTATATTTTGGACCTGCAGCCTGACAACTCTTTTGTCCGTTATGCCGTGGCCCAAGGGCACCGGACCTTTGTGGTCAGTTGGCGCAATCCCGACGACTCACTCGCCCACAAAACCTGGCACGACTACATTCAAGACGCGGTCATCAAAGCGATTGAGGTGGTGCAGGAGATTGGACAGTCCGACAAAATCAATGCCCTGGGCTTTTGTGTCGGAGGCACCATGCTGGGGACCGCCTTGGCGGTGTTGGCCGCGCGGGGTCAAGAACCGGTGCAGTCGGCCACTTTCTTGACGACCTTCCTGGACTTTTCCGACACGGGTGTGTTGGACCTTTTCATTGACGAGGCCTTTGTCCGTTACCGTGAACAACAGATGGGGCAGGGCGGTTTGCTCAAAGGCCAGGAGCTGGCATCCACCTTCAGCTTTTTGCGCCCCAATGACCTGGTGTGGAACTATGTGGTTGGCAATTACCTCAAAGGCGAAAAACCCCCGGCCTTCGATTTGTTGTACTGGAACAGCGATTCCACCAACCTGCCCGGGCCGTTTTATGCCTGGTATCTGCGCAACACCTATTTGGAAAACAAGCTGATCAAACCGGGTCAAGCCGAGGTTTGTGGCGAAAAAATTGATTTTCGCCAAGTCAAGCTGCCCGTTTATTTGTACGGCTCGCGCGAGGACCACATCGTCCCGATTCACGGTGCCTATGCCTCAACCCAGGTGTTCCCGGGCAAAAAACGCTTTGTCATGGGGGCGTCCGGACACATTGCCGGGGTCATCAACGCGCCGGCCAAAAACAAGCGCAGCCATTGGATTCGAGACGATGGCCAGCTGCCCAAAACCTTCGAAGCTTGGCTTGAAGGGGCCACCGAACTCCCGGGCAGCTGGTGGCCCGATTGGGCGCAATGGCTCAAGGCCCAGGCGGGTCCTTTGAAGTTGGCCCCCAAAGCCTATGGCCGTGGCAAATACAAGGCCTTGGCCCCCGCGCCAGGGGCGTATGTCAAGCAAAAGGCTTGATGACCGAGACCCTCTTTTTTTGTGTGAAAAACTGAAAGTAACTGGAGACAAAGCATGGAAGACATTGTGATCGTTGCGGCCAGCCGGACTGCCTTGGGCAAGTTTGGCGGTTCTTTGGCAAAAATCCCAGCAACGGAATTGGGCGCCGTGGTTTTGCGCGACCTGCTCAAGCGCACCGGCCTGGAGGCGGGTTTGGTGGACGAGGCCATCATGGGCCAGGTCTTGGCGGCAGGCGCCGGGCAGAATCCGGCGCGACAGGCGGTGCTCAAGGCTGGCTTTGAGCAACGCACCCCGGGTCTGACCATCAACGCGGTGTGTGGCTCGGGCTTGAAAGCCGTGATGTTGGCAGCCCAGGCCGTGGCCACGGGCGACAGCGAGATCGTGATTGCGGGCGGTCAGGAGAACATGAGTGCCTCCCCCCATGTGTTGAATGGTTCGCGCGATGGCCAACGCATGGGCGATTGGAAAATGGTGGACTCCATGATCGTGGACGGTCTGTGGGACGTTTACAACCAATACCACATGGGCATCACGGCTGAGAATGTCGCCAAGAAGTACGGCGTGAGCCGTGAACAACAAGACGCGCTGGCGCTGGCTTCGCAAACCAAGGCCGCCGCCGCGCAAGACGCGGGCCGCTTCAAGGACGAAATCGCGGCCGTTGAAATTCCCCAACGCAAGGGCGACCCGGTGATTTTCAACACCGACGAGTTTTTGAACCGCAAAACCAATGCCGATGCCCTGGCCGGTTTGCGTCCAGCTTTCGACAAGGCCGGTTCGGTCACAGCGGGCAACGCTTCGGGCATCAACGATGGTGCTGCCGCGGTCATGGTCATGACCGCCAAGCGCGCGGCACAACTCGGCCTGACGCCCTTGGGCCGCATTGCCAGCTACGCCACCACGGGCTTGGACCCCGCATACATGGGCATGGGCCCGGTGCCGGCCTCCACCAAGGCCCTGCAGCGCGCGGGCTGGAAGGCGGCCGACTTGGATTTGCTCGAAATCAACGAAGCCTTCGCCGCGCAAGCCTGTGCCGTGAACACCGAAATGGGCTGGGACACCAGCAAGGTCAACGTCAATGGCGGTGCGATTGCCTTGGGTCACCCCATCGGCGCTTCGGGCTGCCGCATCTTGGTCACCTTGCTGCATGAAATGCAGCGTCGCAACGCGCACAAAGGCATTGCCTCTTTGTGCATCGGGGGTGGCATGGGCGTGGCCCTGACCATCGAGCGTTAAACTGAATTCGTCATCGTTTTAATATTGAAAAAAACAAAGGAGTCAATATGAGTCAAAAAGTTGCGTATGTGACGGGCGGCATGGGTGGGATCGGTACCGCCATTTGCCAGCGCTTGTTCAAAGAAGGTTTCACTGTGGTGGCTGGCTGCGGCCCCACCCGTGATTTCGATAAATGGTTGAACGAACAAAAAGCCCTGGGTTACACCTTCTACGCTTCAGTGGGCAATGTGGGTGATTGGGATTCCACGGTGGAAGCCTTTGGCAAAACCAAGGCAGAGCACGGCTCCATTGATGTTTTGGTGAACAACGCCGGCATCACCCGTGACCGCATGTTCCTGAAAATGACCCGCGAAGACTGGGATGCCGTGATTGAAACCAACCTGAACAGCATGTTCAACGTCACCAAGCAGGTGGTGGGCGACATGGTGGAAAAGGGCTGGGGCCGCATCATCAACATTTCCTCGGTGAATGGCGAAAAAGGCCAGGCAGGTCAGACCAACTACTCGGCTGCCAAGGCGGGCATGCACGGTTTCACCATGGCCCTGGCGCAGGAATTGGCCACCAAGGGCGTGACGGTCAACACCGTGAGCCCTGGCTACATTGGCACCGACATGGTCAAGGCCATTCGTCCTGATGTGCTCGACAAAATCGTCGGCACCATTCCGGTCAAGCGTTTGGGTGAGCCCAGCGAAATCGCGTCGATCATTACCTGGCTGGCTTCCAATGAAGGGGGCTACAGCACGGGAGCCGACTTCTCGGTGAATGGCGGCTTGCACATGGGCTGATCTTTGGTCCGCTGACCAAGCCGCGTTTGGGTGGGCTGGGACTAAGTAAAACCCCTAGGGCTGAAGGCCCTAGGGGTTTTTTTGTATTCTCAAGCCCTGCATCCCCCTAGAATCGCGGCAGTTTTGTTTTTCGAGTCAGGAGCTTGACCATGTCTTCAAACCGTCCTTTGTACAAGTCTTTGTACGTTCAGGTGTTGTTCGCCGTTTTGGTGGGGGTTTTGTTGGGGAATTTTTACCCATCGGTTGGTACCGACATGAAACCCTTGGGCGATGGCTTCATCAAGCTCATCAAAATGATGATTGCGCCCATCATCTTCTGCACCGTGGTGACGGGCATCGCGGGCATGGAAGACATGAAAAAAGTGGGCAAAACAGGCGGCTTGGCCTTGCTCTATTTTGAAATTGTCAGCACCTTGGCATTGGTGATTGGTTTGGTGGTGATCAATGTGTTGCAGCCTGGCGTGGGCATGCATGCCGACCCCGCCAGCATCGATACCAAGGGCATTGCCGCCTACACCGCCCCCGGAAAAATGAAGGGGACTGTGGACTTTTTGTTGGATATCATTCCCAGCACGGTCGTCGAGGCCTTTGCCAAGGGCGAAATTTTGCAGGTGCTGTTGTTTGCGGTGCTGTTTGGTTTTGCCTTGCACCGCTTTGGTGGGCGCGGCACTTTGGTGTTTGATTTCATCGAGAAAATTTCTCATGTCCTGTTCCAAATCGTCAACATGATCATGCGGGTGGCCCCCTTGGGCGCGTTTGGCGCGATGGCGTTCACCATCGGCAAGTTTGGCTTGGGTTCCTTGTTCAGCCTGGGCAAGTTGATGGGAGCGTATTACCTGACGTGTTTGCTGTTCATCTTTGTGGTGCTGGGCGTGATTGCCCGGGTCAATGGCTTCAGCATCTTCAAATTTGTGCGCTACATCAAGGAAGAGTTGCTGATCGTGTTGGGCACCTCGTCGTCTGAGTCGGTGCTGCCACGCATGATGGAAAAAATGGAGGCCTTGGGCGCCAAGAAGTCGGTGGTGGGTTTGGTCATCCCAACCGGCTATTCCTTCAATCTGGATGGCACTTCAATTTACCTGACCATGGCCGCGGTGTTCATCGCCCAGGCCACCGATACCCCCTTGAGTTTGATGCAGCAGCTCACCTTGTTGGCCGTGCTGCTGTTGACCTCCAAGGGGGCGGCAGGGGTGACGGGCAGCGGCTTCATTGTGCTGGCCGCAACCCTGTCTTCGGTCGGCGGCGTGCCGGTGGAAGGCTTGGCCCTGATTTTGGGGATTGACCGCTTCATGTCCGAAGGCCGAGCCCTGACCAATCTGGTGGGCAATGGCGTGGCCACCGTGGTGGTGGCCAGAATGACGGGCGATCTGGACTCGGAAAAAATGCGCGAGGTGCTCAATCGCTCCGAATGAGCCCGGTGCCGCTTTCGGCTCAGCCTGGGTTGACCATGACCAGTTTGCCCCTCACGCTGCGTGAGCCCATCAGGGCGTAAGCGGCCTTCAGTTCGGACATGGGCAGGGTGCGGTCAATCACAGGTTTGATCTTGCCCTGGCCATACCAGGTCAGCAGCGCTTGCATCATGGCCGCATTGGCCTGGGGTTCCCGGCGCTGGAAATCACCCCAAAACACCCCCACCAATGAAGCGCCCTTGAGCAGCAGCAAATTCCACGGCAAAGCGGGAATGGGGCCTGCCGCAAAACCCACCACCAAATAACGGCCACGCCAGGCGATGGAGCGCAGCACCGGCTCGGCCAAATCACCCCCCACCGGGTCGTACACCACATCGGGGCCCCGGCCCTGGGTCAGGGCTTTGAGTCGCTCACGCAAAGTCGTGCTGGGCGTGTCTTGACCATAATTCAGGGTCTCGTCGGCGCCCAGGCTTTTGCAGAGCTGGCATTTCTCTTCGCTGGAAGCAGCGGCAATCACCCGGGCCCCCATGGCCTTGGCCACTTGAATGGCCGCGGTGCCCACGCCCCCGGCGGCGCCCAAGACCAACACCGTTTCGCCCGCTTTCAATTGGGCCCGGTCGACCAGGGCATGCCAGGAGGTCGCATAGGTCATGATGAAGGCGGCGCCGTCCACCGAGGAGAACCCCTCCGGCAAGCGCAGACAATGCGAGGCCGGGGCCAGCGTGTGGGTGCCAAAGCCTCCGGTGCCCGACAGACAGGCCACCCGGTCGCCCACCTGGTAGTCGCTGACCCCCGGCCCAAGGGCCTGCACCACCCCGGCGTACTCCGATCCGGGCACAAAGGGCAGGGGGGGCTTCATCTGGTATTTGTTCTGAACGATCAGCAGATCGGGGAAGTTCAAACTGGCCGCTTCGATTTTCAGCAACAACTCGCCCGCTTGGGGAACCGGGTCCGGGCGTTCCTGCCAGGTCAGGGCGTCAACGCCCACGGGATTTTCACAAAGCCAAGCGTGCATGAAATGGATCTCCTATTGCTGGCTGGAATCATAGGGTTAAGCGGGGATGGGGCGGTGTCACTGCAGCGACCGGGGCCTACAATCACGGGTTTTGCCCCTTTGAACACTGGCCCGATGAGCTGATTGACCATGAGAATTTTGATTTGTAACGACGATGGTTATCAAGCCCCCGGCCTGTTGGCTTTGTACCAAGCCCTGCGGGGTTTGGGCGAGGTCGAGGTGGTGGCCCCCGAACACAACAACAGTGCCAAATCCAACGCCCTGACGCTGAATGCGCCTTTGTATGTTCACCAAGCCGCCAATGGGTTTCGCTACATCAACGGCACGCCTGCCGACTGTGTGCACATTGCTTTGACCGGATTGCTGGCGCAAAAGCCTGATTTGGTGGTTTCGGGCATCAACAACGGCGCCAACATGGG
>CAIUTG010000219.1 GCA_903902035.1 uncultured Curvibacter sp.
AAGCCATGCGGATGAACAGTCCCCCATAGTGCCCCCAGTCGGCAGGCCACCAGTCCTGGGAGTCGGTCATCAAAGCGGTCAGGTCTTTTTTTAAGCCGGCGTAGTCCAGTTGTTTGAATGCTTGGGCGTAGTCAAAGTCGGGGTCCAAGGGGTTGGACACCGCCTGATGCTGGTGCAGGATGGCCAAGTTGAGTTGATTGGGCCACCAATCGGCGTTGGATTGCTGACCCTGGGTGGTGAGCGCTCCTGTGGTGGAATGAAAAGGGCATTGGGCCTGGCTGCTCATGGCGGTCTCCTGATAAGGTGTTTGGTCCACCATTGTGGCGGGCGTGCCGCAGGAAAGCCAGTGCCGTCGTCTCAGTGGTCAGTGTGGATTGACCAAACCCCTGAAGGTGTCAGTGTTTGACCGAAAAAACAGGGCCTGCCAGCTGGCTACCGGCTTTCAAACCTTTTTTCTGGAACCAGCCCTGGTTCATTTCCAGTACAAAGCGCACAGGTTTGCTGCTGCAGTGAGAGTCCAGGGTTTGTGGCTTCATGTCAGCCAGGTTCACAATCGTGCCGTCGTCGGCAATGAAAGCGGCGGTCAATGGCAGCAGCGTGTTTTTCATCCAAAAGCATTGGCTTTGGGGGGCTTCAAACACAAACAACATGCCTTCTTGCTGGGGCAGGTCTTTGCGCAACATCAACCCGATTTCGCGTTCCACCGGGGCTTGGGCCACTTGAACTTCAATTTGGTAGATGCCTGCCGTCAGGGTGGTCCTGGGCAGGTGCATCTGGGGCACTTCTTGGGCCACCGCCGACCCTGGCCCCGCAGTCAGGAGTGCTAAAAAAACGGCCGAGGCACCCACACAATGGCGGCACAGCCACGAGATTTTTAAGCCGATCGACTGAGCGGGGCGCAACACGGGGCGCATGCGAGGGTCAGCGCAGGACGATCAGTTGCTGGTCGACTTGTGCTTTTTCTGGGCTTTTTTGTGCTTCTTTTTGGCGGCTGGTGCAGCAGGTGCTGGTGCAGCGGCTGGAGCCGGTGCTGCTTGTGCGGGGGTGGCCACGACGGGGGCAGGGGCTGGCGCAGCGTTTTGTGCCAGAGCCACTTGGCTGGACAAACCCAGGGCCAAGCCGGCGATCAGGGTGGCGAATGTGGCGGTCTTTGTTGTGTTCATGATGATTCCAGGAAGATTAAAGGTGACAAGTTTCGTAGTTTACTGCGTTCAAACTTCAGTTGTTTGCAAATCAAGTGGCTCAACTAAAAAAAGCTTTTAAGCGGGTGGTCCAGCCATTGGCATTGGGCTGGTGTTTGGCGCCACCTTTGGACAGCGATTCATCAAATTCTTTGAGCAATTTTCGCTGGTGTTCGGTGAGCTTGATCGGGGTTTCAATGGTGATGTGGCAATACAGGTCGCCCGGGTAGCTGCCACGCACGCCTTTGATGCCTTTGCCGCGCAAGCGGAATTGTTTGCCCGCCTGAGTGCCTTCTGGAATGTCGATGGCGGCTTTGCCGTCCAGCGTGGGGACATCGATTTCACCGCCGAGAGCGGCGGTGGTGAAGCTGATGGGCACGGAGCAATGCAGGTCATCCCCGTCGCGCTCAAAAATGTCGTGCTTTTTCAGGCGAATTTCGATGTACAGATCCCCCGCTGGACCGCCATTGGTGCCTGGTTCGCCATTGCCCACGCTGCGAATGCGCATGCCATCATCGATGCCGGCAGGGATTTTGACTTCCAGGGTTTTTTGTTTTTTGATTTTGCCTTGCCCCGAGCAGGCATTGCAGGGTTCGGGAATGATTTTGCCGCTGCCATGGCAGGTGGGGCAGGTCTGCTGAACGCTGAAAAAACCTTGGCGCATTTGCACCTGGCCTTGACCGGCACAGGTCGGGCAGGTTTTGACGCTGGTGCCCGGCTTGGCACCGACGCCGTGGCAAACCTCGCACGACTCCCAACTCGGGATGCGAATTTGGGCATCCTTGCCCTTGGCCGCTTCTTCCAGGGTGACTTCCATGGCATAGCTCAGGTCATTGCCCCGGTAAACCTGACGGCCACCGCGACCCCCGCCACGTTGTTGCGCGAACATGTCGCCGAAAATATCCCCAAAGGCCTCGGCAAAGCCCCCAAAACCTTCAGCGCCACCGGGTCCACGCATGTTCGGGTCCACGCCAGCGAAGCCGTGCTGATCGTAGGCCGCTTTTTTCTGCGGATCGCTCAGCATTTCGTAGGCTTCTTTGACTTCCTTGAATTTTTCTTCCGAGGCTTTGCCCGCCTCACCCTGGTTGCGGTCAGGGTGGTACTTCATCGCGAGCTTGCGGTAAGCCTTCTTGATGTCCTCATCGGATGCGTTTTTGGGAACGCCCAGGACTTCGTAAAAATCTCGTTTGGCCATGTTGTTGTGGGGTCAGGGGGTTGAACGCAACGCGCCGCGACTGCCTTGGGGGCTGTGCGCGGCGTGTGCAGGTTGGCTAAGTAGAGGCTGCAGGCAGCGCTGGCTTAGCCCTTTTTCACTTCTTTGACTTCGGCGTCAACGACATTGTCGTCTGCTGCCTGGGTTGATCCGGCCGCGGCACCTGGGGCCTCGGAGGCGCCCGCCGGGGCACCCGAGTCCGCGTACATTTTTTCGCCCAGCTTTTGGCTGGCTGACATCAAGGCATTGGTTTTGGCTTCGATGTCGTCCTTGTCTTCGCTGGTCAAAGCGGTTTCGAGGTCCTTGATCGCGGCTTCAATGGCGGATTTTTCGCCTGCATCCAGTTTGTCGCCATGCTCGGTCAAGCTCTTCTTGACGCTGTGAGTCGTGGCTTCGGCCTGGTTGCGGGCCTGAATCAGCTCCAATTTTTTCTTGTCGTCAGCGGCATTGAGTTCGGCATCCTTGACCATTTTTTGGATTTCATCTTCCGACAAACCCGAATTGGCCTTGATGGTGATTTTGTTTTCCTTGCCCGTGCCTTTGTCCTTGGCGCCCACATGCAAAATGCCGTTGGCGTCGATGTCGAACGAGACTTCAATTTGGGGCACGCCACGCGGTGCGGGGGGAATGCCTTCGAGGTTGAATTCACCCAGCAACTTGTTGCCAGAGGCCATTTCGCGCTCGCCCTGGTAAACCTTGATGGTCACTGCGGGCTGGTTGTCGTCAGCGGTCGAGTAGGTTTGGGCAAACTTGGTCGGAATGGTGGTGTTCTTGGTGATCATCTTGGTCATCACGCCGCCCAGGGTTTCAATGCCCAGCGACAGGGGGGTCACGTCCAACAACAACACGTCTTTGCGGTCACCCGACAGCACCTGACCCTGGATGGCCGCGCCCACAGCCACGGCTTCATCGGGGTTGACGTCTTTGCGGGGCTCTTTGCCGAAGAATTCCTTGACCTTTTCTTGCACCGCAGGCATGCGGGTTTGACCCCCGACCAAGATCACGTCGTTGATGTCACCCACCGAAACGCCCGCATCCTTGATGGCCAGGCGGCAAGGGGCAATGGTGCGTTCGATCAACTCTTCAACCAGCTGTTCCAGCTTGGCGCGGGTCATCTTGATGTTCAGGTGTTTGGGGCCTGAGGCGTCTGCCGTGATGTAGGGCAGGTTGATGTCGGTTGAAGCCGAGGAGGACAGTTCGATTTTGGCCTTTTCAGCGGCGTCTTTCAGGCGTTGCAGGGCCAGCACATCCT
>CAIUTG010000220.1 GCA_903902035.1 uncultured Curvibacter sp.
GCAAGGACTCATTGGCCCCAGTCCGGCTGGCTCTGGGGGGCCGCAGCTGCGCTGGCCCTGATTTTGGGCGCAGGGGCCTGGTGGGCCATTGTGCGGGCCCATCGGCGCCGTTCGGAAAATGTCGATCCAGACGAACCGCAGGCAGCAGACCCCTTCTCCGCAAGTGACCCAGCGCTTCAGCATGGCGGGTTTTCGACCGACGACCCCTTGCTGCGGGCGGATCAGCTGATCGCCATGGGCCAGCTGGATGCCGCCGAGGATCACTTGAAAACCGCCCTGCGCAACAACCCTGCGCTGTTGACGGCCCAAGCCAAGCTGTTGGAGGTTTACGCCCTGCGCACCCACAGCAGCGGCCTGGCAGGGCTCCAGGGTCTGGGTCTGGACTTGCCATTGGCTTCAGAAGGCCCCATCGTGGCCGATTTCAGCGACGATGATTTTGAGTTGGACACCAGCACCCCCACGGTCAGCACGAGGCCCTTGCCGGAAATGCCCCCCATCTCCCTGGACCTGAATGACTCCTGAGCGTCCCCCGATTCGCATCGCCTTGGGCCTGAGCTTCAAGGGCACTCACTACGCTGGCTGGCAAAGCCAACGCGATCAGCCCACATTGCAAGATGCCCTGGAAGGCGCATTGGCCCAGTTTGTCAATGCCAAAGTCACGACCCTGTGTGCCGGTCGCACCGACGCCGGGGTCCATGGTCTCATGCAGGTGGTGCACTTCGACACCCATGTGGACCGCCCCGAGGCCTCCTGGGTGCGCGGCCTGAACGCTTTGCTGCCCAAGGACATGGCCGTGGCCTGGGCACGCGTGGTCCCCGTCACCTTCCATGCCAGGGGGTCAGCGATCGGTCGGCATTATGTGTATTCGCTCCTGTGCTCACCGGTGCGGCCCAGTTTGGAGCGCGGTCATGTGGGCTGGATTTTCCGCCCTTTGGATTTGGCGGCCATGCAAAGCGCCACCGCCCATTGGTTGGGCACCCATGATTTTTCGTCTTTCAGGGCCTCGGAATGTCAGGCCTTGTCACCCGTGAAAACCTTGAAACGCCTGGACATCAGCTCAAGAGGGGCTTATTGGCGTTTCGAGTTCGAGGCCGACGCGTTTTTGCACCACATGATCCGCAACCTCATGGGCACTTTGCTGACCATCGGCCAAGGCGCGCAGCCCCCTGAATGGGCTCAAACCGTGCTGCAAGCGCGCAGCCGGAAAGTCGCGGCCCCCACGTTTTCGCCTGACGGGCTGTACTTTGCCGGTCCCATTTATGGGCCTGAATGGGCCGGTTTGGACCTGCCCACCCGCACACCTGCTTATGATTGGCTGCCATGAGCTCCGCTGAATTGCCCTCCCTGCACCGCACCCGCGTCAAAATCTGCGGCCTGACCCGCGAGCAAGATGTGGACGCGGCGGTCGGTGCCGGTGCCGACGCCCTGGGTTTTGTGTTTTACCCCCCAAGTCCCCGCTACGTCACGCCCGAGCGTGCCGCCGCCTTGGCACGTCGCCTACCCGCTTTGGTGACACCGGTGCTGCTGTTTGTCAATCCTGAACCCGCCGAGGTGCAGGCCATTGCAGCCCAAATCCCTGGCGCGGTGCTGCAGTTTCATGGCGACGAAAGCGAAAGCCTTTGCCTGGCCGCCAGCGCCGGGCGCCCTTACCTCAAGGCCGCCCGCATTCCTCGCCCAACGCCTTTGACCGATGACGATGCCGATGCTTCGGCCCCCAACCCCGGCGACCCGGCTGCCCGGTTTGACCTAGTAAAATTCACATCCAGTTACCCCAGTGCCAAATCGATTTTGCTGGATGCCCTGGTGGACGGCTTTGGTGGCGCAGGCCACGCGTTCGACTGGTCTTTGCTGCCTGCCCAGGTGGAGGCCCACCTGATTTTGTCGGGCGGGCTCAACGCCAGCAATGTGGGCGATGGCATCCGGGCTTTGCGGGGCCGGGGCCGATCGCTCGCGGTGGACGTGAGTTCAGGCGTGGAGGTCAGCAAAGGCGTCAAGTCGGCTGAGAAAATTTTTGCATTCATGGCGGCGGTGAGGGCCGCCGATAAGACCTTATAAGACCCTATGTTTGAATACCAGCAACCCGACCTCAGCGGTCACTTTGGCATTTACGGTGGCAGTTTTGCCAGCGAAACCCTGACCCACGCCCTTGAAGAGCTGAAAGCAGCCTACGCCAAGTACCAACACGACCCCGAATTCCAGCGCGAATTTCGCTACGAGTTGGCCCATTTTGTCGGTCGTCCTTCCCCCGTTTACCATGCCGCCCGCATGAGCCGTGAAATGGGCGGCGCGCAAATCTTTTTGAAGCGCGAAGACCTCAACCACACCGGCGCCCACAAGGTCAACAACACCATTGGCCAAGCCATGCTGGCCAAGCGCATGGGCAAGCCCCGCATCATTGCCGAAACCGGTGCCGGCCAACACGGCGTCGCCACCGCCACCATTTGCGCCCGTTACGGTTTGGAATGCGTGGTCTACATGGGCAGCGAAGACGTCAAGCGCCAAAGCCCCAACGTCTACCGCATGCACCTGCTGGGCGCGAAAGTCGTGCCGGTGGACTCGGGCAGCAAAACCCTGAAAGACGCGCTGAACGAAGCCATGCGCGACTGGGTCACCCACGTTGAAAACACCTTTTACATCATCGGCACCGTGGCCGGTCCGCACCCTTACCCGATGATGGTGCGGGACTTCCAAAGCGTCATCGGCGAAGAATGTCTGACGCAAATGCCGCAGATCCAAACGGAAATTGGCATGGCCCCGAAACAGCCCGACGCGGTGGTGGCCTGCGTCGGCGGCGGCTCCAATGCCATGGGTATTTTTTACCCGTACATCCCCCATGAAAACACGCGCCTGATCGGCGTCGAAGCCACCGGCGAAGGCCTGGACAGCGGCAAACACTCGGCCTCGCTGCAACGCGGCAGCCCTGGTGTGTTGCACGGCAACCGCACCTACATCTTGCAGGACGACAACGGCCAGATCACCGAAACCCACAGCATCAGCGCGGGCTTGGATTACCCGGGCGTCGGTCCTGAACACGCGTTCCTGAAAGACATTGGCCGGGCCGAATACGTGGGCTGCACCGACAAAGAAGCTTTGGAAGCCTTCCACTATTTGTGCCGCACCGAAGGCATCATCCCGGCGCTGGAATCCAGCCACGCCGTGGCCTACGCCATGAAGCTGGCCAAAACCATGCGCCCCGACCAATCCATTTTGGTCAACCTGTCGGGCCGGGGTGACAAAGACATCGGGACCGTGGCCGACTTGTCGAACGCCGAGTTTTTCTGCCGTCCCAGCTGCCGGGGTCAAAGCGTGAAGGGGGGCCTATGAGCCGCATCCAAGCCAAGATAGCCGAGCTGAAAAGCCAAGGCCGCAAAGCCCTGATCCCTTATGTCACGGCTGGCTTTCCGCACGCCGACATCACCCCCGATTTGATGCACGCCATGGTCCAGGCCGGGGCCGACATCATCGAGTTGGGGGTGCCGTTTTCTGACCCCATGGCCGATGGTCCCGTCATCCAACGCGCGGGTGAAAAAGCCTTGTCGTTCGGCATTGGCATGGCAGAAGTTCTGGAAATGGTGAAGGCCTTTCGCACCCAGGATTCGGTGACACCGATTGTGTTGATGGGCTATGCCAATCCGGTCGAGCGCTACGACCAAAAACACGGCCACGCAGCGGGCCAGGGTTTTGTGACCGACGCCGCTGCCGCTGGCGTGGACGGTGTTTTGATTGTGGACTACCCGCCCGAAGAATGCGCTGAGTTTGCCGCCAAATTGAAGGCGGTCAACATGGACCTGATCTTCTTGCTGGCCCCCACCAGCACCGAAGCGCGCATGCAGCAAGTGGCCGCCGTGGCCTCGGGCTATGTGTATTACGTTTCATTGAAAGGCGTGACCGGCGCGGGCCATTTGGACACCGATGCCGTCGAAGCCGCCTTGCCCCGCATCCGCCAACACGTGCACATCCCCGTGGGCGTGGGCTTTGGCATTCGCGATGCCCAAACCGCCGTCGCCGTTTCGCGTGTGGCCGATGCCGTGGTGATTGGCAGCAAGATCATTCAACTGATCGATGGCCTGCCCCGCGCCCAAGCCATCACCGAGTGCAGCACCTTTTTGAGTGGCATCCGCAGCGCGCTGGATCAAGCCCCTTCATTTTTGTAGGAGAAGAACATGAGCTGGTTAGAAAAATTACTCCCTGCCAAAATTCAGCACACCGACCCCGCCGATCGCCGCAGCGTTCCTGAAGGCCTGTGGATCAAATGCCCCAGTTGTGAGAGCGTGCTTTACAACGCCGACTTGGCGCAAAACCAGAATGTTTGCCCCAATTGCTCGCACCACCACCGCATCGGCGCACGGGCACGCCTGAACGCGTTTCTGGATGCCGAAGGCCGCTACGAAATCGGGCAAGAAGTGATTCCCGTCGATGCCCTCAAGTTCAAAGACAGCCGCAAATACCCCGAGCGTCTGAAAGAAGCTTTGGAAAGCACCGGCGAAACCGATGCCTTGGTGGTCATGGGTGGCTCGGTGCACAGCATCAACCTGGTGGTTGCCTGCTTTGAATTTGACTTCATGGGGGGCAGCATGGGCTCGGTGGTGGGCGAGCGTTTTGTGCGCGGCGTTGAGAATGCCATCGAACAAAAAGTACCCTTTGTCTGCTTCACCGCCACGGGCGGGGCGCGCATGCAGGAGGGCCTGTTGTCCCTGATGCAAATGGCCAAAACCAATGCCGCACTGACGCGTTTGGCAAAAAAAGGCCTGCCCTACATCAGCGTGCTGACCGACCCCACCATGGGCGGCGTGAGCGCGGGATTTGCCTTTGTGGGCGACATCGTGATGGCCGAACCCAAGGCCCTGATTGGCTTTGCCGGCCCGCGCGTGATTGAATCCACGGTCCGCGTGACCCTGCCAGAAGGCTTCCAACGCGCTGAGTTTTTACAAACCAAGGGCGCTGTGGACCTGATTTGTGACCGCCGCGAACTGCGCAAAACCGTGGCCAGCGCCCTGGCCATGTTGCAGCGTCAGCCCGCCGACGCGGTTCAGTAAGACCGCGTGAGACAAGGGCAAGGGCTCAAGGCGCCCGCCAAAGCACCTGTGCATCATTGAAGGCCTTGGCCAAACGGCCATCCTGAGCCAAATGGTTGAGGGCTTCTTGTAAGGCTCGGGCCAGATCGGTGGCTTCCTTTTTGACCGCCATGCCAATCACCCAGCCATCGCGGGGAGCACGGGGAATGGGCAAGGCTTCGATCGCAAAATGCGGGTCTTTGCCCAAAACGGCTTGCAGCTCAGCGGCTTCACCGACCGCTGCGGCGACCTCGCCTTTTTGCAACAAGCGCGCGGCGTCCATGCCGTTGTTGAGCTTGGTGATCAGTTGGTCGCGGTAAGCGCCATTGTCCGCCCCCAGCATCAACCAACCCGCCAAGGTTTGGCCTGGCACGGCAATCGACTGCCCCTTCAAAGAGGCCAAAGAATTAAGCTGGGGAAAGCGCTCCACATTGCGCGCCAGCATGATGCTGGAACGGTAATAGGGGCCAAAAATATGGACCTTGGGTTGGTCTTGCATCAAGGGCTTGTCCACCGGCACATGCAGCATCACATCGGCGGGACCGTAGCCCAGGTAATGGCCCTTCCAGACCATGTTGCGCAAATCGTCCCCCATGTTTTCACCCGCATCAAAGGGCATCAAACTCAACTTGACGCCCAATTCGTCAGCGAGCAACTGGGCCAGGCTCACATCGACCTCCCCCGCCTGCTCGCTAAAGGGCGGGTTGTCTTTGTAGACCGCCACGGTCAACACCCCTTTGGCCTTGATTTTGTCCAGCGCCGACAGGGCATCGGGGTTGGCTTGCGCCAAGCCCACGGACAAGCCACAAGCCCAGACAAACACCCCCAACAAAAAACCGCTCGCCACCCGCACCGGGTTGGCGCGCTTAGAAGAAAACCAAGTCATGCTGATCCGATCGCTGTTTATTTGGCCAACAC
>CAIUTG010000221.1 GCA_903902035.1 uncultured Curvibacter sp.
CGCTCACGCGCCGCACTTATACGGCGGGCACGTACAGCAATGTTCGCGATCACGAGAGCGCTTCGCAGATTACGCCGTTGAAAACGCTGGGCGAAGAGGGCGGCACGACGGTGTCACTGCTGGAGTTGTCGAACGGACCTACGCTCGCGTTCAAGGACATGGCCATGCAATTGCTGGGCAACCTGTTTGAATTCGAGCTGACCCGGCGCGGTGAAACCTTGAATATTCTGGGCGCCACCTCGGGGGACACCGGCAGCGCGGCCGAGTACGCCATGCGCGGCAAAAAAGGCGTGCGCGTGTTCATGACCAGCCCGCACGGGCGCATGAGCCCGTTCCAACAGGCCCAGATGTTCAGCCTGCAAGACGACAACATCCACAACCTGGCGGTGGAGGGCGTTTTTGACGACTGCCAGGACATGGTGAAGGCCGTGTCGAATGACCTGGAATTCAAGCGGCGCTACAAAATTGGCACGGTCAACTCCATCAACTGGGCGCGTTTGCTGGCCCAGGTGGTCTATTACTTTGCGGGCTATTTTCAGGCCACCACTTCGGACCAGGAGCGCGTCAGTTTCACCGTGCCCTCGGGCAACTTTGGCAACGTCTGCGCGGGCCATGTGGCCCGCATGATGGGTTTGCCCATCGAGCAATTGGTGGTCGCCACCAACGAGAATGATGTGCTCGACGAGTTCTTCAAAACCGGCCTCTACCGCGTGCGCGGCAGTGCCGATACCTTTGAAACCTCCAGCCCCTCCATGGACATTTCCAAGGCCAGCAATTTTGAGCGCTTTGTTTGCGACCTGTTGGGCCGCCTGGAAGGCGCGGCTGGCGAGCCTTCTCAGACCCATTCGACCCCCCCAGGCCCCTGCCTACCAGCAGGTGAAATCCCTGTTTGGCGAACAACTCGCCAAGCAAGGTTTTTTTGACCTCAGTGGCGACCCCCGCTTTGTGCAAAGCCAGGCACGGTATGGTTTTGTCAGTGGTCGCAGCACCCACGCCGACCGCTTGGCGACCATCCGGGATACCCACCAACGCTTTGGTGTCACCATCGACACCCACACCGCCGATGGCCTCAAGGTGGCGCGTGAACACCTGAGTCCTGCCACGCCCATGATCGTGCTGGAAACCGCCTTGCCCATCAAGTTTGCGGCGACCATCGAAGAGGCCTTGGGGCATTTGCCTGAGCGTCCCGCCAAATTTGAGGGCATTGAAGACCTGCCCAAACGGGTGCGCGTCATCCCCGCGAATGTAGCCGTGGTCAAAGACTACATTCAGCAGCACTGCTAAAGATGAAAGTCGTGGCCTTTGCAGGGCTCTCCGGGTCGGGCAAAACCACTTTGCTGGAGCGCCTCATCCCGGCTTTGAGGCAACGGGGTCAACGGGTCTCGGTGCTCAAACACGCCCACCACAAATTTGAGGTGGACCAACCCGGCAAAGACAGCTATCGACACCGCAAAGCGGGGGCCCAAGAGGTCATGCTGGCCAGCGATTTGCGCTACGCCTTGATGCACGATCACGAGGTGCCCACCGCCTTGACGCCGCAAGCGCTGATTGCCAAGATGTCCCCCGATGTCGATTGGCTGTTGGTCGAAGGCTTCAAAGACAGTCCTCTGCCCAAAATCGAAATTTGGCGCGCGCCCACGGTCGATTGGGAGGGGCGGCCTCTGCGCTTTCCCCATGACCCTTGGGTGGTGGCGGTGGCGGCTGATCGTGCCTTGCCAGTGCCAGTGCCTGCATCGGTGGCGGTGTTGGACCTGAACCAAGCCGAGGCCATGGCCGATTGGCTCTTGGCCCATGCGGATCGGTTTGCCTACCAGCAGCCTTGAGTTTCACCCCATCAGAAAACGCCATGACCACTGTGCCCCCTTCCTCGCCCCCCGCCCGCAAGCCCCTGCGCCCTTTGGACGAGGCCTTGGCCGAATTGCTGACTTATGCCCAACCATTGAATGGGTTGGAAAACGGCACCGAGACCGTCTCGACTTTTGAGGCCGATGGCCGGGTGTTGGCAGAAACCGTGGTGTCGCCCTTGCAAGTCCCGGCCCACGACAACAGCGCCATGGACGGCTATGCCTTGCGCGCTGCTGAGGTGCCTGAAGCAGGGGGCGTGCTGCCCGTGTCCCAGCGCATCGCGGCGGGCACCCCCGCCCAGCCTTTGGCCCCCGGTACAGCGGCCCGCATCTTCACCGGCGCACCCGTGCCCGCAGGGGCGGACACCGTGGTCATGCAAGAACATTGTCAAGCCCTGGAGGGCGGTTTATGGGGCGCTGTGCGTTTCTCGGCTCGCCCCCAAGTGAACCAGGCCATTCGCCGTGCGGGCGAAGACGTGGCGCGTGGCGCGGAGGTCTTGTTGGCGGGCACGCGCCTGCACCCGGCGGCCTTGGGCTTGGCCGCCAGCGTCGGGCGGGCTGACTTGCGCGTGGTGCGCCGACCCAAAGTGGCCCTGTTCTCGACGGGCGACGAGTTGGTCATGCCGGGCGCAGTCCCGCCTGAGCAGTTGCCTGCAGGCGCGATTTACAACTCCAACCGCTTTTTCCTGCGGGCCTTGCTGCTGCGTTTGGGCTGCGAGGTGACCGACA
>CAIUTG010000222.1 GCA_903902035.1 uncultured Curvibacter sp.
CAAACATATCGGGGTTTTTGAGGGGCTTGTCTTCGCCTTCTGTGACGGAAAGAATCGCCACTTTGGCGGCTTCGCCCAAATCCCAAAGCGCTGGGCAAACCAAGTTACCCACGTTTTCAATGAACAAAAGGCTGGGCTCGTCCCCATGGTCGTGGTGACTGTGCAGATTGGCAAAGGCCTCGGCCACCATCTGTGCGTCCAGATGACACCCTTTGCCAGTGTTGACCTGAACCGCGGGTGCGCCCGTCGCGCGGATTCGGTCTGCATCAAAACTGGTTTGCTGATCCCCCTCAATGACGGCCACAGACCCGTTGGGCCTTTGCTTTTTAAGGGCTTCAATGGTGGCGCACAGCAAGGTGGTTTTACCCGAACCCGGACTGGAGACCAAGTTAAGTGCGGTCACGCCATGTGCGAAAAAATGGGCGCGATTCTTGGCCGCGATTCGATTGTTCGCACCCAGGATATCGGCCTCCAACTGAATCGCCCGGGTTTGACTCATGCCGGGCACACTGACCCTTGCCAAGCCGTGACCGAAGTGCAAGTCAGGGTGACTGGCATGACCCGTCGTCTCGGCTGCCTCTGGCTTTTTGAGCGTCGCTTCAGAACATCCACAAACCACACACATCATGTTCTCCTAGATGACTTCCATTTCGAGGACGCGCAAGCCGGTCCCGCCCGTGGCTTGCAACTGATAGCCACCACAATTCGGGCAAGCCTCCCCACGGTACGCTATGCTGACACTTTGGCTGCACGCCAAACACCACGCTTGTCCGAACGGTTGTTCAATCTCGATCAACGCACCTTCCAGCAAAGTCCCTGGGGCCAAACTCTCCAGTGCGAAGCGCAGCGCCCCGGTTTCCACCCCCGCCAATTGCCCCGCTTCTAAACGCAAAACCAAAAGACGCGTGAATCCTTCACGCACCGAAGCCGCCTCGATCAACTGCAGCACACCGCCCGCCAGACTGGCTTCATGCATGGCAGGTCTCTTTTTCCGGTGTCTGAACGAAAAAAGGCACACAGGGGTCAAACGCGGCCATCAGCCAAGCCAGGCTTGGTGCATCCATGTCCGGGGGCAATGGCGCCAAGGCCGTGGCCACCACCCCTTCAGGATGAAAATTCCATTCGGTCGGCGCCAGCACCTGCAGCATTTCGACCCTCCCGTTGATGTCCAAACGGACTTGATACATCAACAAACCCCGCGCCATTTCCACCCAGGCCAGGCCTTGGCGCTTCCCCAGGGGCATTGAGCCCCATGACAAGCAGGAGGCGCCCTGCTTTGCGGTGACATCGGGCAGGCACAAGCGAATCAATTCAGCCAGGCGAAAACCCAACAACAACCAGGGCGTCAGGGTCAGTTCAGACAATGGTCTGGCGTGCAAGCGCGTCCAGGAACCCGTGTGCGCCGACGCGCCCTGCCAATGGGGTTGAAGTCCGAACCGGGGCTGCTCGAACCAGGTCAAGGCCCACTCGCGCAAAGTCACCCGGTCCGCATGCGGACAGAGGGCCTTTTTGAACGACAGCGCACGGTTCATGGCGGGGGCCGACTGTGCCTGTGCCAGCACATGAGGCAGCCAGGCGCCCGCCGACCGGCTCCAGCTTTGCAGCCAAAACAGCGGGTCTTCTTGCCAAGCCGCCAACCATTCAGACGCGGGCATCTGCAAGAGCGACGCCTCAAGCCACAGGCGGGTGGCATGCCAGTCGCTCGCTTCAACTGGACTGGTTTTGAAGAGGGGACATTTTTTTAGGCTCAAGGTGGCTTGGGCTGCCCAGACTGAGTGATCTTCAGACCGAGCCGCCGCACGAGGCCAATCGAGACCCATGCGACGGACATGTTCCCGCGCTGTCTCCAGTTGAATGGCGCCAGACACCTGCAGCGCCGATTCGAGTCCCCTGGCCGCCTCCACAGCGAGGTGGCTACAGATTCGATGCGCTTGACCGCAGAGGTTGAACAGGCTGGCCATGGTGGTCGGCAAGTGTTGCGAGTCCTGGCCTTGCCCCAGGCGAGAAGCCCAGTCTTGACGGGTGTTGCGCAAATTGTGGGGAACTGGAAAACCAGGCCGCAAGTAAAGACACCCGGTCAAATCGGTGATGCTGTTCATGGGGCACCTCCCACACGACCGACCCGCATCAAGAACCCCCGTCGTGAGGTGACCTGAGGGGATGGCTTTGTGCTCGCCCCCAAAACCTGCTCTGGTGAGCCTTCCCGAATTTCTTGCAATGCCGCCTGTGCGGTGTCTCGCGCCTGGTCTTGCGTTTCGAAGTCGAACATGGGGGAAAACAAGGCACAGGTTTCAAAATACCCCACGTCCTTGTCGTAGGCGCCAAGAAAATCAAAAGAGGCCAGACCAAATTCACGCACAAAGCCATGGCCAACCCGTTCATCGTGCATTTGCTTGTACAGCGGCAAGCGCAACAAGCTCATGAACCAAGGGGTGATGAGCACGCCCTCTGCGATGGAATTTTCATTCAACGCCGAGGCCTCGCAAACCAATTGGACCGCTTCCACTTTCAAGGCATGGTTGAGCAAAGGCACATCCTGCATGCGCTCTTGTTGCACGCGCTGAAAATACGTCACCAGCGCATGAATGCGTTGGTCCAGCAAGTGAAACGAATGGTCGGCTGGCATCCCTCTGCCTTTCAAGGCAAGAGCAAGAATTGCTCTGCATCACAATCACAGCGGGGGCAACGCCAGTGAGCGGGCAGGTCGGCAAAGGCCACGCCAGCGGGAATTTGCCACTGCGGATCACCGACAGCGGGGTCGTAAACCCACCAACAGATCTTGCATTCCAAGCGCGATTCCGGGCGCAAAAGCCCGCGGTTCCCCAGGTAGGAGCCTTCAAACCCTTGAAACCCACTGGATTCATTCATGTTGGCTCCAACCAGGCCAGGACTTCACACAAACGGTCATAAGAATCCTGCAAATCCTCCTGGGCGGCCATGGCCACCTCGGGCATGTCAACCACCTCAACCGTGTTCAAAATGACTTTGTCCATGGCGTTGTAATACACCACACGCCAGCAATTGGGCAAACGGGTATTGGAGATGCGGCAATTGCCATAGCCGCGAGACAGCATCAACACCCGCCCGGTGCCCAGGTGGTGGTCTAAAAAACCAATGTCTTCTGGTGTAACGGGTAACAAAGTGAGGTTGACCACCTGCGGCACTTGCCCTTGGCGCCAGGTCTGGGCATAGCCCACCACTTCCTCAATCAACAAGGGGGCGTTTTGCACATTGGGGGGGAGTGGGCCTTGCCAAACCGGTCTTTTTTCCCAGAGGTCTTGCTGGGCCGTTTCAGCGAACAGGGTGGGTATCGGCGCCACCTCGATGGCATCTTCCAAAAGGACCCCATGGCGGTAGGTCATCAAGCGCCAAACCCCCGCAAAAATGGCTTCTTGCACCCGAACCTCCAATTGCCGCTCCGGGTCCTGGACAATGGCACTGGTTTCGCCCTCCCCCAGTATTTGATTGAGCAAGTCAACATCTTTTTGAAGCAGCCGCCCAAGTGGAATTTGTCCATAAATGCCCTCGGTTGTCGCTTTTCTCAACCCGTCGATGACGGCTTGCAAGGCCACTCGGGCTTGGTCCAAGTCCTGCAACACTTCGGGCTCAGGCAACACCGGTGGACGGTAGGTGTGCATGTCCTTGGGCATGGCCATGTAGGCCATCGGCTCATCTTCTGCTTGGGTGCCCGGGCCCAGCAAATCAGCGGCGGCGACGATGGGAATTGGAAAGTTTTTCATGGGTGTGCGTTGTGTGCCTTGGGTGCGTTGGGATTGACAGGAAGAGAAACCACGGGAACCCCGACGGTGGGCGGACGTGAAACGGGCATCCCCAAGGCGGCTTCCACGGCTTGCAGGTAAACGTCCCAATCTTGCATGCCAGCAATGCGGGTGACATAGTGGCCCCCACGCAAAAACAGCAAAGTAGGCCAACGGTTTGACCCGTACATTTTGGCGACAGCCTCTTCGTGTTGACGTGGCACCACGGCAACGGCAAAGCGGTTCGGAAAACTTCGCATGATCTCGGGCAAGACAGCCGCCACATCCAGGCCTTCGGGAAAGCGCACCGGATCGCCTGCCAGCAACACAACGCCCTCCCCGCTTCGGGCACTCCATTCGACGATGCGGGTTTCATCCACCCACTCGGCACCCAACTGGCTCACCAACCGTTCAATCAGGGGGTGCACCTCGGGCAGGTCTGGGAGGGTGTAATGGGTGGGGGTGTTCATCGGTCTCCTTCAATCAGCACCTGCAAGGTGGTCTGATCCATTTGCGAGGGCAAGCCAAAACCCAGCCAGTCGGTGGATTGAACCGCTTGGGACTGACCCTGACCCTTCATGGCCGCTTGAATGGTGTCCAGGACAAGGTTGACTTCAGCGGCACGTTCGGCAGTGATGCGCTCGCGCACATCATTCAAAAAAACGAGCACCCAATCGGACACGCCGAGCGCTCCGACCAAGGCGGTGCTAACGCGCCGCTCTTCGCCACGGCCGACGCACACGGCATAGCCTGGCGCTGTGCTTTGAACTTGCATGGGGATGCCGATACACATCTCAAGCACCTGAAAAGGGTTGAGGGAAAAAACGCTCGTCACCATGGCGGCAGGCGGTTTGAGCGTCTGGCCGATGAACCTCATAAGCGTTCAAAGCCAGTTGCGCCACAGTCACGGTTTCACGCTCGGTCAATGGCGTCGCTCGTGCCCGAGGCTGCGCCCCCCAAAGGCCGAGTTCTTGGATGGCACAAGCCAGGGCCTCGTCCACGGCTTGCCTGACGATGGGTCGCAAACTGCCACCATAGTCGTCCAGTTCTTGTGGTTGACAGCCAATCAACAAAACACGTCGGGGGTATCGCCCTGTCAGACAAGCCAGCGAAAGCACTTCTTGAAAACCCGTTTGGTGCAAACTCATTTTCTTGGCCCCCATGAAACGGGGCACCTCGTCATCACGCACCAGCTTCAAGGTGCCGGGTGCCAAGCCATAGTCAATCGCATCAAAAAAATCAGCAAGGCCTCTGCGGCTTGCACAAATTGAATTAAATACAAGCCTTGAGTGCCACCATCCATCAAAGCAACATGGGGGGCAAACTCATATTGGCGCTGCATCTCTTCAATGCAACGCACCCCGAAGCCTTCATCAGCCCAGAGCACATTGCCAATGCCCAGAACGCAAATGCTGGCAAAACGCGCTGCTTGCTCATGACGGGGGGCTGGCTGTGAATGGAGCGACATGGTGAAAAATGGAAATGCCTGAGCCATGCCACTCAGTCTTTGAAGGTTCGATGACCCGAAATCATGGTGCTGACGATGCTTTGACGCCCCATGATGTCTTCCCGAATGGCCGCATACACATGCAGGATGACAAAAATAATCAAGACCCACATGCCCATGTGATGCCAAGTGTGAACATCCTGAGACTGCCCCATCAAGGGAATGACCCAGCCAAACAAGGTGTTGGCCCAAGAGCCAGCCTGCGTGCCTTGTCCATAAAGGGCAAAACCCGTGACCACCATGAACACGGCCGTCAAAAAGTACATAAAAAACATGGCCAATCGCGCCACGGGGTTGTGCCCCACATAACGATTGGGTCGTTTTGAGATAAAGCAATACCACTTGACCATGGTCAAGACCTCAAACCAATACGCCTTGCTGAACAAGGGGACGGTGAAAAGTTCGCGCGCATGGTGGTTGCCCACAAATGCCCAATAAATTCGGCCCAACAAACCGATGGCAAGCACATAGCCCGCCGAGAAATGGAAGAAACGGATGTACCCCATGAGGAAATTGGCACTGGCTTCACCCGGCTGAGTGGGCAAGGGCGAGCCAATGAAATAGCCCGTCAGCGCCAAGACCGTGATGGCCAAAGCGTTGACCCAGTGCCACAAACGCACGGGGGCCTCATAAACATAGACCGATGTGGTTTTTTTGCCATGAGAAACCGCACTCTCGTCAACACCGGTGATATCTGGTAAGTGAGCTGAGGACGACATGAGAGTCCCTTTCAGAGTCAAATAAGTTGTCCAAACAAATAGACGCCAACCCCACCGAGCGCACTACCCAACAAAACCGAAGCCGTGAGCTTTGACGACAACCGACTGATGGACCAAGCCGCCATCCCCCCCATGAAGTGAAGCGCTGCGGTGGTCAGCACGAAGCCGACGACATACGCCCCGCCCCCTGCCGTTGCAGGCGCCTCGATCCCGTGCGCCAAGCCATGCAGAGCTGCTGCGGTCGCGGCGAGCAAAAATCCCGCCCCCACAGCCCAGCGGGTTTGACTCAGCAAAGGCACAAACACCATCAGCGCCAACACCATCGCACTCAGCGTCATGAGCGCTTCGAGGTGCGCAGCGCCGACAGGGATGCCGGCGTTTAAAAATCCAAGGAGCGCCCCCAAAACCATGCTCGTCAGAAAAACGGCTGGGCCCCAAACGACCCGTTGAATGGGCTGGGCCAGAACCGCCCAGCCACCCACGGCCACCATGGCCACCATGTGATCCCAGCCCAGGGGGTGCCCCAGGCCTTCGGAAAAGCCGGAGGGAACATGATCCGGGTGGGCTTGCGCAGCCCCGACGAAACAGGCCATCAGAACCATAAAAACAATTTTCAGATGGATGGGTTTCATTTGAAAGTCCTTTGTATTCATCGATTGGTGAAGGGGGCTATCGCACCGTGACGGCACACATCTCTTGACCTGTTTCACTCATCACGTGGGTAGAACAAGCCAGACAGGGGTCAAAACTGTGCAAGGTGCGCAAAATTTCAACGGGCTGTTCGGGGTTGACCATGGGCGTGTTCATCAGACTGGCTTCAAAAGCGCCGATCTGACCTTTCACATCCCGTGGGCTCCCGTTCCAGGTTGTGGGCACAACACATTGGTAATTTTCAATCTTGCCGTCTTTGATCTTGATCCAATGCCCCAACATGCCACGCGGTGCGCCCACCGTGGCAACCCCCTTGGCTTCTTTGGGCCAGGTGGCGGGGTCCCATTTTTCGACATTGGCGGTGCTGGTGTCACCGGCCTTGATGTTGGCCACCAATTGGTTGAAATCGTCCAGCATCATTTCGCTGCAGTACTGGGATTCCAAGGCGCGGGCCAAGGTTCGACCAATCGTCGTGGGCATCAGCTGCTTGGGTGTGTATTGGGTCTCTGGCATGCCCAATGCTTTCGGAATGGATTGGTTGATGGCCATGGCGGATTCATCAATTTGCTGCTTGACCCGTTGGCAATAAGTGTTGCCTTGGAGCGCATGGGCATAGCCCAGGATGTACCGCGACAAGGGTCCCACCTCCACCGCATGGCCGCGCCAGCGAGGCGCTTTGATCCATGAGTATTTGGCACTCTCGTCAAGGTTCTCAATCTGGGTTCGAGTGCCCTTGAAGTTCGGACCTTCGGGCTGGTAGTGGGCTTCGGTCACACCATCCCAGGGGTGCAGGCCCTTTTTCTCGTCGGCATATTTGTACCAGCTGTGGGTGACAAATTCTTGCACTTGCTCCGGGTCACGCGGGTCAATTTCTTGGATTTTGCTCCAGTCGCCATCCAGAATCACCCCTCCAGGGAGTTGATTGGTTTTGGTGTCATAAGGCACTTTTTCATAAGTGCCGTAGTCGGCCACATGGGTCGCAGACAGTCCCCCGCCATAGAGCCAACCCGCTTGCTTGTAAATGGTGCCAATCGCCAAGACGTCAGGTACATAAACATGGTTGTTGAAGTCAATCATTTCCTGAATGCGTTGGTGCACAAAATTCAAACGCTCCATGTTGACCGGCGCACCCGCAGCCAAGTCACCCTCCAGATTGATGGCGCAGGGAACTCCACCCACCAAATAATTGGGGTGCGGGTTCTTTCCACCGAATATGGTGTGAACCTTGACCCAGTCTTTTTGCAAATCGAGGGCCTCCAGATAGTGGGTCACGGCCATCAAATTCGCCTCTGGTGGCAGCACATAGGCCTTGCTTCCCCAATACCCGTTGGTGAAGGGACCGAGTTGCCCGCTGTCCACAAATTTTTTCAAACGATTTTGCACATCCCTGAAATAGCCCGCCGACGACAAGGGATGGTGTGGCGAAACCAGTTGTTGCAACTCACTGGTTTTTTTGGGGTCCGCCTTCAAAGCGGAAACCACATCCACCCAATCCAGGGCGTGTAAGTGGTAGAAATGAACCGCGTGGTCATGCACTTGCAAGGTCTTGGCCATGATTTCGCGGATCAAATGGGCATTGAGGGGCACCCGGATGCCCAAGGCATCTTCGACGGCACGCACCGAAGCCAGGGCATGACAGCCGGTGCAAACCCCGCAAATGCGCTCAACAAATGCCCAAGCGTCACGCGGATCCCGCCCTTTGAGAATGACCTCCAACCCCCGCCACATGGTGCCGGTCGAAACGGCATTCCGAATGACGTTGTTGCTGTCAAGGTTGACCTCGCAGCGCATATGCCCCTCGATGCGAGTCACCGGATCCACCACGATGCGGCGTCCGGAGTTGTCCATCTTGAAGCCTTGTGTTTCGTAAGCGCCCATGTGTGTACCCTC
>CAIUTG010000223.1 GCA_903902035.1 uncultured Curvibacter sp.
CAAGCCGAAGCTGGGTTTGCGTCCAGAGCCCTTTGCACAAGCGGCCTATCAATTCTGGTTGGGTGGTGATTTCATCAAAAATGATGAGCCACAAGGTAACCAGGTGTTTTCTCCCATCAAGAAAACCCTGCCCTTGGTTTACGACGCCCTGAAGCGCGCACAAGACGAGACCGGTCAAGCCAAATTGTTCTCCATGAACATCACCGCCGATGACCACCATGAAATGTGCGCACGCGCAGACTTTGCCTTGGAGGTCTTCGGCAACGACGCCGACAAACTGGCCTTTTTGGTCGACGGCTATGTCGGGGGGCCCGGCATGGTCACCACGGCACGCCGCCAATACCCGAGTCAGTATTTGCACTACCACCGCGCTGGCCATGGGGCCGTCACCAGCCCGAGCGCCAAACGCGGCTACACCGCCTTTGTCTTAGCCAAAATGAGTCGGCTGCAAGGGGCCTCCGGCATACACGTGGGCACCATGGGTTTCGGCAAGATGGAGGGGGAAACCGACGACCGCATCATCGCCTACATGATTGAGCGCGATGAGTGCCAAGGCCCGGTTTATTTTCAAAAATGGCACGGCATGAAACCCACCACGCCCATCATCTCGGGCGGGATGAATGCCTTGCGCCTGCCCGGGTTTTTCAAAAACCTGGGTCATGGCAACGTGATCAACACCGCTGGCGGGGGCTCTTATGGCCACGTTGACTCGCCCGCCGCCGGGGCCATTTCTTTGCGCCAATCCTATGAGTGCTGGAAGTCCGGCGCAGACCCGATTGAGTTTGCCAAGACGCACCGGGAGTTTGCCCGTGCGTTCGTGTCTTTTCCACAGGACGCAGACAAGCTGTTTCCAGGCTGGCGCGACAAGCTCCATCGCCACATTTAAACCCGAAAGGAGGTTCCTATGCTGGAAGCCTTGATATTTGATGTCGACGGCACCCTGGCGGACACCGAAATGGCGCACCTCGCGGCCTTCAATTACGCGTTCCGTGAGGGCGGTATGAACTGGCACTGGGATGAGGCGCTGTACACCCAGTTGCTGGCCGTCTCAGGGGGCAAGGAACGCCTGCTGCATTATTGGCATCAGGTTTCGCCCGACATCACCGATGTGGGCAGCAATGCCCTGCAAGACGTCATCACACGGCTGCACGAGCTCAAGACCGCCGCTTATGAGCAGTCGGTTCAAGATGGGGCGGTTCAATTGCGCCCCGGGGTGCTTGAGTTGATTCAGGAGGCGGCCAACGAAGGACTGCAATTGGCGATTGCGACCACCACCTCGCCGGTCAACATTGCGGCCTTGTTGAGCAAGGCCATTGGCCCGGATTGGACGTATTACTTCAGTGTGATCGAAGACGCCTCCACCGCCCCCCACAAAAAACCCGACCCGCAGGTGTACTTGCAAACCTTGGCTCGGCTCCAACGCCCCGCCTCGGTTTGCATCGCATTTGAAGACTCCGAGAATGGCTTGCGCGCCGCCAACGCCGCCCATTTGGCCACCCTGGTCACCCCCAATCAGTTCACGCACCACCACGACTTCACGGGCGCGATGCGTGTGTTGCCAAGTCTGGAAGGCGTGCGCCTGCAAGACCTGCGCGCCATGCATACCGCCCATGCGGGCACGCGAGCGCCGACCAAACGACCGCATCGTCGCTGAAGCCCCTCAAAAACGGAAAGCCCTTATGTCCTCCATCGAACAACGCAGCACCCTGACACAATTTCTGATCGAAGAACGCCGCCGCTTTCCCCAAGCGCGCGGCGACTTCAACGCCTTGATTTTGGACGTTGCACTGGCTTGCAAGGCCATTGCCAAATCGGTGGCCTTTGGCGAGCTGGGTGGCTTGTATGGCAACCACGCCGAAGACCAAGGCGGCAGCATCAATGTCCAAGGTGAAACTCAAAAGAAACTGGACGTGCTGAGCAATCAACTGTTCGTTCGAATCACCGAATGGGGGGGCCACTTGGCGGGAATGGCATCCGAAGAAATGGACACCCCCTACCAGATACCCACCCGCTTTCCACGCGGCAAATATCTGCTGGTATTTGACCCCCTGGATGGCTCTTCGAACATTGATGTCAACGTGTCTGTGGGCAGCATCTTCAGCATCCTGCGCCATGTGGGGCAAAGCGATCCGGTGACCGAGCAAGATTTTTTGCAGCCAGGCAACCAGCAAGTGGCGGCTGGCTATGCCCTGTATGGCCCCACCACCATGCTGATCTTGAGCGTGGGCAACGGCGTCAGCGGCTTCACACTCGATCCCCATTTGGGTGAATTCATGCTCACCCACCCCCGCCTGAAGGTGCCGGAGCAAAGCCAAGAATTTGCCATCAATGCGTCCAACAGCCGTTTTTGGGAAGCCCCGGTGAAGCGCTATGTCGATGAATGTTTGGCAGGAAAAACAGGCCCCAGAGGCAAAGACTTCAACATGCGGTGGATTGCCTCCATGGTGGCCGAAGCCCACCGAATTTTGATGCGTGGGGGCGTCTTTTTGTACCCCCGCGACAGCAAAGACCCCAGCAAACCCGGTCGATTGCGTTTGCTCTACGAAGCCAACCCCATCGGTTTTTTGATGGAGCAAGCGGGTGGACGTGCCAGCACCGGACAAGTGCCCATGCTCACCGTGCAACCCACTGGCTTGCATCAACGCATTGGTTTGGTGTTCGGCTCAAAAGAAGAGGTTGAACGCATCGAACGCTACCACGCAGAACCCGTCGAATGGCACGACGAGCACAACCCCTTATTTTCTGAACGCGGCTTGTTTCGCGATTGAGACCCCATTCTTAAAACCCAGGAGACCGCATGTCCGAACGACACCCCATCATTGCCATTACCGGCTCATCCGGCGCAGGCACCTCCACCGTGACGCGCACTTTTTCAAATATCTTTCGTCGCGAAGGCGTCAAAGCGGCCATCATTGAAGGGGACAGCTTTCACCGCTACGACCGCCAAGAAATGCGGTTGCGACAGGCTGAGGCAGAAAAATCAGGCAACAAGCACTTCAGCCATTTCGGTCTAGACAACAACCTGTTCAGTGACATCGAAGCCTTGTTTAAAACCTACAGCGAATCCGGTCAAGGCACCGCACGCAAGTATCTGCACAACCTCGAAGAGGCTGCGCCCTACCAACAAGCGCCTGGCACCTTCACGCCTTGGGAAGATTTGCCAACCGACACCGACATGCTGTTTTACGAAGGCCTTCACGGCGCCGTTGTGACGCCAGAACACGACATTGCCCAATACCCGGATTTGCTGGTGGGTGTCGTGCCGGTGATCAATTTGGAGTGGATCCAAAAGCTCTGGCGCGACAA
>CAIUTG010000224.1 GCA_903902035.1 uncultured Curvibacter sp.
CGTGATCGGTAAGTACCACCCGCACGGCGACACGGCGGTGTACGACACCATCGTGCGCATGGCGCAGGATTTTTCGCTGCGCTACATGCTGGTCGATGGTCAAGGCAATTTCGGTTCGGTGGACGGCGACAACGCGGCGGCCATGCGCTACACGGAAATCCGTTTGGCCAAAATCGCGCATGAAATGCTCACGGACATCGACAAGGAAACCGTCGATTTCGGCCCCAACTACGACGGCAGCGAGAGCGAACCCCTGGTCATGCCCAGCAAGGTGCCCAACCTGCTGGTCAATGGCTCCTCGGGCATTGCGGTGGGCATGGCCACCAACATCCCGCCCCACAACCTGAACGAAGTGGTGGACGCCTGCTTGCATTTGCTGCACCACCCAGAAGCCACCATCGACGATTTGATGGATTTTGTGCCAGCACCCGATTTCCCGACGGCAGGCATCATTTACGGCATTCAGGGCGTGAAGGAAGGCTACCGCACGGGTCGGGGCCGTGTGGTGATGCGCGCCAAGTGCCACTTTGAAGACATTGACAAGGGCCAACGCCAGGCCATCATCGTTGACGAGCTGCCCTACCAGGTCAACAAAAAGACCTTGCAAGAGCGCATGGCCGAACTGGTGCATGAGAAAAAAATCGAAGGCATCAGCCACATTCAGGACGAGTCCGACAAATCGGGCATGCGCCTGGTGATTGAACTCAAGCGCGGCGAAGTGCCTGAAGTGGTGCTCAACAACCTGTACAAGCAAACCCAGCTGCAAGACACCTTTGGCATGAACATGGTGGCCCTGATCGACGGCCAGCCCAAGCTGTGCAATCTGAAGGACCTGATCGAAGTCTTTTTGGAACACCGCCGTGAGGTCGTGACCCGCCGCACCATCTTCACCCTGCGCAAAGCCCGTGAACGCGGCCATGTGCTGGAAGGCTTGGCCGTGGCGCTGGCCAACATTGACGACTTCATCGCCATCATTCGCAACGCCCCCACGCCGCCCGTGGCCAAGGCCGAACTGATGACCCGCGCCTGGGACAGCCAGTTGGTGCGCGAGATGCTCACCCGCAGCCGGGCCGATGGTGGCGTCATCAACGCCGACGACTACCGGCCCGATGGCCTGGAGCGCGAATTTGGCATGGGCAAGGACGGGCTCTATCGCCTGTCCGAAACCCAAGCCCAGGAAATCCTGCAAATGCGCCTGCAACGCTTGACCGGGTTGGAGCAAGACAAGATCGTCGCCGAGTACAAGGAAGTCATGGCCGAAATCGACGACCTGCTCGACATCCTGGCCAAGCCCGAACGCGTCTCCATCATCATTGGCGAAGAACTGAGTGAAATCAAACGCGAGTTCGGCCAGACCAAGCTCGGCGCGCGCCGCAGCGAAATCGAACACAGCGCGCAGGACCTGAGCACCGAAGACCTGATCACCCCCACCGACATGGTGGTGACGCTGAGCCACAGCGGCTACATCAAGAGCCAGCCCCTGTCCGAATACCGGGCGCAAAAACGAGGTGGCCGTGGCAAACAGGCCACCGCCACCAAAGAAGACGACTGGATTGACCAGCTCTTCATCGCCAACACGCACGACTACATCTTGTGCTTCTCGAACCGGGGCCGCCTGTATTGGCTCAAGGTCTGGGAAGTGCCGGCGGGTTCCCGTGGCTCGCGGGGCCGCCCCATCGTCAACATGTTCCCCTTGCAAGAAGGTGAAAAAATCAATGTGGTGTTGCCCCTGACGGGCGACAAACGCACCTTCCCCGCTGACCAGTTCGTTTTCATGGCGACCTCCATGGGCACGGTGAAAAAGACCGCACTCGATGAATTCAACAACCCACGCAAGGGCGGCATCATTGCCGTCAACCTGGATGAAGGCGACTACCTGATTGGTGCGGCCTTGACCGATGGCCAACACGATGTGATGCTGTTCAGCGACGGCGGCAAAGCCGTGCGTTTTGACGAGAACGATGTGCGCCCCTTGGGTCGCAACGCCCGGGGGGTGCGCGGCATGGCCATCGAAGACGGTCAGCATGTGATCGCCATGCTGGTGGCCGAAGACGAGCAGCAAAGCGTTTTGACCGCCACCGAAAACGGCTATGGCAAACGCACCTCCATCACCGAATACACCCGCCATGGTCGCGGCACCAAGGGCATGATCGCCATTCAGCAAACCGAGCGCAACGGCAAAGTCGTGGCCGCCACCTTGGTGCATGCCGACGACGAAATCATGCTCATCACCGACCGGGGCGTGCTGGTGCGAACCCGCGTGGCTGAAATCCGCGAACTGGGTCGCGCCACCCAAGGTGTGACCTTGATTTCCCTGGACGAAGGCTCGCGCCTCTCGGGTCTGCAACGGATTGTCGAAAACGACGCCAACCCTGAAGCCGAATCCCCGGATGAGGGCAGCAACAGCGAAGACACCCACACCCCGACCGAAGAATGAGCACCCGCCCCTTTAACTTCTCGGCCGGCCCGGCCGTCTTGCCCGAGGCCGTGTTGCAACAGGCTGCCGCCGAGATGCTCAACTGGCATGGCAGTGGCATGGGCGTGATGGAGATGAGCCACCGGGGCAAGGAGTTCATCCACATTTACGAGCAGGCCGAAGCCGACTTTCGCGAGTTGATGGCGATTCCGAGCGAATTCAAAATTCTCTTCATGCAAGGCGGCGGTTTGGCTGAAAACGCCATCGTTCCCCTGAACCTGTCTCGTGGCTTGGCCGCTGACTTTGTGGTGACAGGGGGTTGGAGCCAAAAAAGCGCTCAAGAAGCCGGCAAGTATTGCCAGGCCCGGGTGGCGGCCAGCAACCAGGCCAACGGCCACACCAGCCTGCCCGCACCCAGCAGCTGGCGTTTGAATGCCGACGCGCAGTACGTGCACATTTGCTCGAACGAAACCATCCACGGTCTGGAGTTTCACGAACTGCCTGACCTCCAGGCCCTGGGCTGCCGTGCCCCCTTGGTCATCGACTTCTCCTCCCATGTGGCTTCGCGCCCGGTGGATTGGTCCAAAGTGGGTTTGGCTTTTGCGGGCGCGCAAAAGAACCTGGGCCCCGCCGGTGTCACCCTGGTGGTGGTGCGCGAAGACCTGCTGGGCCACGCCCTCGACATTTGCCCCAGTGCTTTTGACTACCGATTGGTGGCCCAACACGCCTCGATGTACAACACCCCGCCCACCTTTGGCATTTACATCGCCGGCCTGACCTTTCAGTGGTTGAAACAACAAACCGAAGTCACGGCAGAAGGCGTCGCGTTGCACGGCGTGGCCGCCATGCAGGCCCGCAATGTGGCCAAGGCTGAACTGTTTTACAACTACCTGGACCGGTCCTCGGTCTTCGAGAGCCGGGTGGCGCCCTCGGCGCGTTCGCGCATGAATGTGCCTTTTTTCTTGAAACCGGAACTGGAAGCGCAACGCGGACCCGCCCTCTATGAAAGCCTTCTGAGCGGGGCCAAAGCCGCTGGTTTGTTGCAACTCAAAGGCCACAAGTCGTTGGGCGGCTTGCGCGCCAGCCTCTACAACGCCATGCCCCTGGCCGGGGTGCAAGCCCTGATCGCTTACCTCCAAGCATTCGAAAAAACCGGCTTATGAGCACTGCGCCTGAATTGCCCCATCCATCGCCCGCCCACTTGCCGACGCTGGCTGAATTGCGCGTGCAGATTGATGCCCTCGACCAGCAACTGCTGAGCCTGGTCAACCAGCGCGCCCGTGTGGCCGAGCAAGTGGGCGAAGTCAAACGCCGCGAAGGTTCGCCCTTCTTCCGCCCCGACCGAGTGGCCCAGGTGATTGAAAAAATCGAAAAGGCCAACCCTGGTCCGCTCAAAAACGAGCACGTCGCCGCCATTTGGCGAGAGATCATGTCGGCCTGCCTGGCCCTGGAGTCCCCCCAGCGCGTGGCCATCCTGGGGCCGGCGGGTACGTTTTGCGAACAAGCCGCGTTGGAGTACTTTGGCAGTGCGGCCGAGTTCATGTACTGCGCCAACTTCGATGAGGTGTTTCAAGCCACGGCAGCGGGCAGCGCGCAATATGGCGTGGTGGGGGTCGAAAACTCGGTCGAAGGGGTGGTGACCCGCTCCCTGGATCTGTTCTTGCACACGCCCACCCATGTGGTGGGCGAAGTCAGCCTGCTGGTGCGCCACAACCTGATGCGGCTGGTCAATGCCCTGGAAGGCATTGAAGTGGTGATGGCCCACCCCCAGGCCCTGGCCCAATGCCAGGCCTGGCTGAGCAAACACCTCCCCCATGCCGAGCGTCGCCCGGTCGCCAGCAATGCCGAAGGGGCGCGCCTGGCCGCCAGCAACCCCGCTTGGGCGGCATTGGCCAGCGAGCGTGCGGCCAGCAATTTCGGGCTGCACATCGTTTCGCACGCGGTTCAGGACGATGCCTACAACCGCACGCGCTTTGCCATCATCGCCTTGCCGGAAACGCTGGCCACGCCCCCGGTCAGCGGCCAAGACTGCACCAGCCTGGTGGTCTCGGTGCCCAACCGGCCTGGGGCGGTGCATGATTTGCTGGTGCCACTCAAGACCCATGGTGTGTCCATGACGCGCTTTGAATCTCGCCCGGCCCGCACCGGTCAGTGGGAATACTATTTCTACATTGACTTGGCAGGCCATGCCTCGGAGCCCCATGTGGCCAAAGCGCTGCAAGAATTGCGTGAGCTTTGCGCTTTCTACAAAGTGCTGGGCAGCTACCCCGTGGCTTCGGTGTGAGCCCCACATGAAGGTGAATCGTCTTGGCCTGATCGGCTGCGGCCTGATGGGCGGCTCTTTTGCCCTGGCGCTCAAACAAGCCGGCCTGGTGAACCGCGTGGTGGGCTACAGCCCATCGGACAGCACCCGCACCAAGGCTTTGACGCTGGGCGTCATTGACGAAATGGCCGCCTCCATTCCCCAGGCCGTTCAAGGCGCCGACGTGGTGTTGCTGGCCGTGCCGGTGGCGGCAACAGAAACCAGTCTGGTCGCGCTGGCCCCGGCCTTGGATGACCAGGCCTTGTTGATGGATGTGGGCTCCACCAAGCACGATGTGGTGCAAGCCGCTCAGCGCAGCCTGGGCCACAAACTGCCCTGCTTTGTGCCCGCCCACCCGATTGCGGGCAGCGAGCGCGCCGGGGTCGAAGCGGCCCACGCCCAGCTGTACCAAGGACAGCCGCTGATTCTGACACCCACCGAACTAACCGCCGCCCCCCAGCTGGCCCAGGCCAAAAGCCTTTGGCAGGCCCTGGGCTGCCAGGTCAAGAGCATGACGCCCCAGGCCCACGATGCCACGTTTGCAGCGGTCAGCCACCTGCCCCATCTGCTGGCTTTTGCCTTCATTCAGGGTTTGAGCGGACAGCCTCAGGGGGCCGATTTCATGTCACTGGCAGGCCCCGGTTTTCGCGACTTCAGCCGCATTGCAGCCAGTGATCCCGTCGTCTGGCGCGATATTTTTGCGGCCAATGCGACGGACGTTTTACAGCAGCTGGGGCACTTCCGCCGCGCTTTGGATGCGTTTGAGAACACCCTGCAAGCCATTGCGAAGCATCCAACTCAAACGCCAAACAGCCCCAACGCTGACTTGTTGCAGCACCTCAACACCTTGGAACAACAAATTGCCCAAGCCAGTGCGGTTCGTTCCCAGTGGAAAGCCAGTTAAAACCTTATGTACAGCACCGCGTTTCTTGACATCCCCCCCCTGGTTTCGGCTGGCGGCTGCGTGACCCTGCCGGGCTCCAAAAGCATCTCCAACCGGGTGCTGTTGTTGGCGGCGCTGAGCCAAGGCACGACCACCCTCCATGACCTGCTGGATTCGGACGACACCCGCGTCATGCTGGACGCCTTGCGCGCACTGGGCTGCCAAGTTCAGCCCACCGGGTCGAGCGACAAAAAAGGCTTGCAAGTCACCGGTCTGGGGGGCCGCTTCAACGACACCGTGTTGCGCCAGACCTCTGCCGAAAACCCCTTGGCCTTGTTTTTGGGCAATGCGGGCACAGCCATGCGGCCCTTGACGGCGGCTTTGGCGCTGCTGGGAGGCCATTTCCAAATGAGCGGGGTGGCCCGCATGCACGAACGCCCGATTGGCGACTTGGTCGATGCCCTGCGCCAATTGGGCTGCCACATCGACTACACCGGCCAGGACGGTTACCCACCGTTGCGCATCGCGCCGGCGCGGTTCAAGAACTCGGGGCCCATTTCGGTGCGGGGCGATGTCTCCAGCCAGTTTTTGACGGCCCTCTTGATGGCCCTGCCCTTGGTGGCTGAACAAGACATCGTGATCGAAGTGGTGGGCGAACTGATCTCCAAGCCCTACATCGACATCACCCTGAAATTGCTGGCTCGGTTTGGCATCCAGGTGCAACGCGATGGTTGGCAACGCTTCACCATTCCAGCGGGCTCGCAGTACCAATCGCCGGGCGAAATTTATGTGGAAGCCGACGCCTCATCGGCCAGTTATTTCATTGCCCTGGGAGCCATCGCAGGCGCGCCCACGGACCTGCCCGGCGGGGGGCCTTTACGAATTGAGGGCGTGGGCCTGGCCTCCATCCAGGGGGACATTCGTTTCGTCGAGGCCGCACAGGCCATGGGCGCGGTCATCACCGGTGGCCCCAATTGGCTGGAAGTCAGCCGCGCCAAGCACCAAAATGCCCAAGGTGAGTGGGCCTTGAAAGCCATCGACCTGGACTGCAACCACATCCCCGATGCGGCCATGACCCTGGCCGTGATGGCCCTCTATGCCGACGGCCCCAGCACGCTGCGCAACATTGCCAGCTGGCGCGTCAAGGAAACCGACCGCATCGC